>JBJHCD010000408.1:0-4955 GCA_050485845.1 Pirellulaceae bacterium
CGAGGGATCTATCACGAACATGGCTTTTCCCTTCCCCGCTGGCTGGACCGGCCGGAATTCCTGATCCCCGTTCCCTCCACCTTGCGGAACTTGGCCGTGTTCGCCGAACCCGTGGCGGTTGTGGAGAAAGGAATCCACGAGGCCCTGCTGCTGCAAACCGCGCGACTCGGCGACCACGACCCCCGGTGGCAAAAACCGCGAGTTCTCGTCACGGGACTCGGCCCCATCGCCTTCGCCGCCATCCTCTCCTGCCGTCGCCGAGGATGGAGCGTTACGGTCTATGGCCGTGATCCGGCCGAGTCAGCTCGAGCCAGGTTGGCCGGCAGTCTGGGTGCCCAGTATGCTCGGGATACCGACTGGGTCACGGAGCCTGAGGACCTGGAGCGAGATGGCCGGGACTTGTTGTTGGAATGTACCGGGAGCGCCGAAGTGCTGGTCCGGACCAGCTTGTCACTCGCCTCCTGCGGCGTGGCGGTCTGGCTGGGAAGTTCCCGGCAACCGAAGGCCCGTTCACTTCCCTTCGCGGCCGTGATGCGAAATGCCGTGATCGGAAACCACCTGCACTTGGGGAGCGTCAACGCGGCACGGCGGGATTTTCAGGCAGCCCTGGAGACGCTGGCCTGGGTCCAGGAGCATCATCCCCAGGCCGGTGGCCAAATCCTGACGGCGCGGTTGGGACTGGAAGAGTCGCTGGAGCACTTTCACGAACGTCCTCCGCAAGGAATCAAGACGGTAATCGACATGGCCTGAACTGGTGAACATTGCGAACGTACAGACCCGCAAATCCGCAAACTGGGCCGCGCGGCGATTGGCGGTTGACCTGCGGAGACTTTGCGTGACAATCAGCGAAGGTTAATCAGAGTAAGAGAGTAAGACGACGTACGGGTAGGAGCCGAGCGGGCATTGAACCGGCTCCCTCTCCACTCTCCCCGCCAATGCCCCGGTAGCTCAGCTGGATAGAGCAAGTGACTTCTAATCACTAGGTCAGAGGTTCGAATCCTCTCCGGGGTGCTTTGCAAGCACTTAGGAAGAAAGGGCTTACAACGACAACCCAAAAAGGGGGACAGAGCAAGAAAGGGTCCCGTGCTACCCATGTGCTACCGGCGTGGTCAATTTCGGTCAACACTGGACATACCAATGCGGTATTGAATCCCATCCCTCTCATGACTACCATTCCAAAGCATGTCAAGGTGGCGATTTGAGTGCGACGCGGTCGCCCCCGAGAATTCCGGACAGCTAAAGAGATCTGGTGTTCAGGAAAAGCTGTTGGCTGGGCTACGTAGAAGCGTCGATAGAAAGCGACTGGCGAGGCTCCAATTAGTCAAGGAGACGCTCGTCGCACCAGAAATAATCATCCGGGGTTGGGGTCGCCCCGAGTACGATGGTTGTTTCGTTTACGTGGGCCGACCGAGCCGCGACTATATCGCCGCTGCTGACCGAGAAGCGGGCTGGATCGATGTTCCGGCTCCTAAGTCTCATTTTTTTGTCGTGTTCGTTCTGCCTGATGGTTCCATTAGCGATTGGACATGGCGAGCAGTTGACCCTGAATCGCCTGAGCGACCGAAAGACATCGAAGGAAAAATCATATGGACCCGCAAGTAAGTGAATTACTGAAGGGCGTCGAGGGGGAGTTTCAGCCGTATTCCTACTTCTGCGAAGACTCTGACGCGTTGACGGTTTATTTCCGGGGCGATCCCGACTACTCGAAGCGACTTACGGACCACATTACACTCTATCTATCCCTCGAAGACGACAGTATCGTTGGATGTCGCGTCAAGGGAATCTCGGGGATTCTCGAAGACCTACCGAACTTCCTCCAAGTAAACCATGCCCCTTACGAACTATCCCTCGTCTTCCTTCCGTTCATTGGCGAGGCTACTCCGGACGTTCGGCAATCAATTGGCGGACTCGCAAAGAGCGCAAGGGAGCATCGGTTAACACTTGACCACCCCGCGAAAGAAAGCTGCTCTACGTAGCGCCGATTTACCCCCTGCGGGCTTCGCTCAACGTGAACGCTCGGAATTGGCCTATAATCGCCTCGGGCGGTTGGCAATCCGTTTCCGCCCCGAAAAAGAGCCGAAACACGCCTAGTGGTCTGGGACAGCTTATTTTTTGGGTACGACGGACTTCCAGTCCGTCGAAATAGGTTGGCACCGACGGACTGGAAGTCCATCGTACGAGTCCAGCTCAACCCTCATTTTCGACTGTCCCAGACCACTAGGGGGTAACTTGCCCGTGACCGTTCGGTCCATTCCCTCAAGCCTTGAGCTGACCGCTTGGACTCTTCCCGGCACGATTCCCATTCACCCCCTCTGGGGACTTGCCGATCAACCGCTGGCCCTTCTCCTGGCTGGATTGTTCGGGACCCTGCTGGTCGGGACGGTCGTTCGCTTGCTGCTTCTAAGGAACGTGCCCGCCGAAAAGCGAAAAAGTAAGCTCGCCAGCCTGACAACTTGGTGGCTGCTCGCACTTCTCTTTGGGGGAGTTGTCTGGTTCGGACCCGTCGCCGCTCTGCTCCTGTTCTGCGTGCTTGCCCTCCTGGGGGCTCACGAATTTCTGTCGATCACGGCCGAGTCACGCCATGATCCCCTGGGACAGGGGCTGATCTATTGTGCCATTGTGCTGCAGTATGCCTGGATCGGACTCCAGTGGCCGCTGGTCGCCCTGACTTTCATCCCGATGGCCCTCTTTCTGCTGATTCCGATTCGCACCGTGCTGACCGGCAACGTCACCGGCTACCTTCACCATGTGGCCGTGCTCTTCTGGGGAGTCATGTTGCTCGGGTACAGCGTGTCGCATGCCCCCCTGCTGTTCACTCTCCCACTGGCGACGCGAAGTGAAACCGAAGCGGTCGCCCTGCTCGTCTATCTCGTTCTCTTGACCGAGTCCAATGACATTGCCCAGGCACTCTGGGGAAGAAAATTTGGGCATCACCGCATCACTCCGACTCTCTCCCCCAACAAAACTTGGGAAGGCTTCCTGTTCGGTGCCATGACGACGGTCCTGCTGGCCATGCTGCTAAGCCTCGTCATTCGGCCCCCCTTGGACCTCCCGATGTTCCTACTGGGGGATTCCGAATACGGCAGCCTGTTCCTCTGGTCCCTGGGTGCTGGGATTCTCATCGCCACCGGGGGATTCTTGGGAGACCTCAACATGTCCGGGTTGAAGCGAGATTTGGGCATCAAGGACAGCGGCACGCTCCTTCCCGGCCAGGGGGGAGTGCTGGATCGTATCGACAGCCTCTCCTTCACCGCTCCACTGTTCTACTACTACGTCCGGATGACCTGCCAGTAAGTTGTCCCGTTAGCAACACGACGTCGAGTAATCAGCGTCAGGAACTTGCGACTTGCCCCACGCTTGCCACGTCCGCTCCATCCTCCAGCCCCGAATCGCCGATGACCTCTCCCGACCAAAGGCCGGCCGAACCCTCGATTCTCAACGTCCCCAATCTGCTGGCCGCCATGCGGTTGTTCGGTTCCGTGGTGGCGGTCGGCGTGGTGCTGGCGGAACAACCGGTCGTCTTTCTCCTGCTACTCGGCTTCCTGATGCTGACCGATTGGCTCGACGGAAAACTGGCGATTCTGCTCGACCAGCAAACCACGTTCGGCGCGCGACTCGACAGCACCGCCGACGCCGCGATGTATGCCGTGACGCTCTTCGGTTGCCTGTGGCTACGATTCGATGTCGTGCGGCAGGAACTCCCCTGGATTGCGGTTGCCCTGGCCAGCTACGCCATCACTTCGCTCGCCGGTTGGGTCAAATTCGGTCGGATTCCGAGCTACCACACGCGAGCCGCCAAGAGCGGCTGGTTGCTGGTGGGAATCGCCGTGGTGGCGTTGTTTCTGGGAGAAGCCGATTCGGCCTGGACCGTCTGGCCGCTTCGAGTGGCGGCGTTGGGCGTGACGCTAACCAATCTCGAAGCGACAGCGATCACGACCATCTTGCCCGAATGGCGAGCAAACGTCCCCTCCTTCTGGACCGCTCGGCGCCAACGAACGACGGATCCGCATTCGGACACAAAATGATCGGTCACGACTCCGACGATTTCCCCGTCACGTACCGAGCGAGGTTGGATTGGTGCCAGGCCGCGATCCCCTTGCGGAGCAGAAGGGGCACGATCCCCAGCACGACCAGGGCAATCGCGATTTCCGTCGTGACCAGTGTCGAAGGCCCTTCTTCGGTCAAGACGCGCAAATTCGGGAACCGGGAACCGACGAACACGAAGATGAGGTTACTGGGGAGCAACCCGAGTTGCGTCGACCAAAGATACGACCAGGTGCGAACCGAGGTCGCCCCCAGAACATAATTGGAGATCGTGTAGGGGAAATGCATCATCCGGATGGCGAAAACATAAAAGGCCCCTTCCGCTTCCAGGGCCTCGTTCATCCGAATCAGATAGAAGCCGAAACGTGACTGGACCGCGTCTCGCAGAAGATATCGAGCGAGCCAGAATTCGACGAGCGCGACCAGCGTCAGGCCCAGATTGACGATCAGAACGCCAATGACCAGTCCGTAGAGCCAACCGACAATCAGGGCCTTGCCGCTGAGACCGGGAATGAACGAAATGGTCGAGAAGACCAGAAATCCGACCACGGCACCGATCAGGGGATGCTCTTCAATGGCGCGCCGCAGTTGCTGCTCGTGGCCGATCAGTTGCTCCACCGTCAAATGGTCGCGGAACCATAAGACCACCATGGCTCCCAAGAGCAACAGTCCAATTCCCACGAGCAGCTTGCGTTGTCGCCTGGAGGAAAGCAAGGTACCCTCGCGAGCGGGACATGAGCGAAATGGCCAGCGTCACTTGGAGCTGGTCAACAACTCCCGCCGGCTCGAGTGACTACCTGGCGCGGCGCGAGGCAGCGAGGCATCCCCCCAACGGTCCCCCATGCTCTCCACGTCCGAGCCGCGCCGCGACTCGACCTCTGCCAGCCGCTGGCATTCCCCGCCTCGTACCG
>JBJHCD010000408.1:4965-5517 GCA_050485845.1 Pirellulaceae bacterium
CCGCGAAGGGGAGGGCCTGCAAGCGTGCCAGCGGAATATCCTTGTGGCACTCTTCGCACTCGCCGTATAACCCTTCATCCATTCGCCGCAGCGCACCGTCGATTCGCTCCAGCTCGCGGCTTTCCGCCGAAGCCAGTTCGGTCGTGATTGCATCCCGTTCCGAATCAATGGCTCGGTCCGCCGCATCTCCCACCGGGTACCGCTCGATTTGAAGCTGATCCCGGTCACGATCCAACAGCGAAAGTAAACCAGCTCGCCTCTTATGCAGGATGCTGCGGGTCTTTCGAATAAAGTCTTGGCGTTTCATGGTTGTACCTCCACAAGTCGGAAGGAAATCGGGTGGAACCCAGCTACTTCCAAACTGGGGAAGTAGGGTAGCTCCAGCAAGTAGTGGCCGAGACGCGAATCACGCTGAGTCCGATCGCTTGGAAGTCGCTTCAGATCTCGATCTGACTTCCAGTTCCCTGATCACGTGAGCGTCCCGAAGAAGCCGCTCCCTGCCAGAGCAAACAGTGTGCCGGATACAGACTCACGGGCCAGTCAATAGAATAG
>JBJHCD010000408.1:5527-5855 GCA_050485845.1 Pirellulaceae bacterium
ACCGCTTTCCAACCCTTGAAAGGCCGAAAAGGAGGCTGAATCGCCCGTAAGTTCAATTCCAGCGGGCTGAGCGGTGATGTGACAACCTGTCACGACTGCCCGTTCACTGGAGTGCGCGCTGAGCGGCACGTGATCAAACAGTGATCATGATGCCCGATGGGTGACCGCCAACGATGCTTCGGGACCAACCACCACTCGCAGTGCCCTCGGCACCACCTCAAACGAAGCATTGTAAGTTCGCATGGGCTCGCCATCGACACTAAAGGGGATGGCCGGGTTGGAGGAGATGACAATCCGGCGAGCCCGGTAGAACTTGATGGATGGGGCC
>JBJHCD010000409.1:0-5845 GCA_050485845.1 Pirellulaceae bacterium
GGACGGAACTGCATGTGGTCGATCTTTCCGAGAATTCCCGCCCCTTCGTCACCGGACAAGTGAATGTCTCGCAAATCGACTGGACGCCCGACAGCAAACATATTTCCTTCCTCTCCAAACGGGGATCTGACAAGGAAACGTCACTTTACCTGATACCGATCGATGGAGGGGAGGCCAGGAGACTGATCAGCTTCGACACGTCGATCAGTTCGTACAGCTGGCATCCGAAGGGAGAGCAGATCGCGTTTCTAGCCACCGAGGCACCCGACGAAGAGAAGAAAAAGTGGGCCGACAAGGGCTTCAACGCCGAGATTTACGAAGAGGATCTCCGACCGGTCAAGGTCTGGATTGCCTCGGCTGATTGGGACAATACCGAGCCTCCACGAGCTTTGGACCTACCGGGGTCGGCCTCCGAATTGCATTTCAGCCCGGAGGGAGACCGCCTGCTGGTGGCACTGACCGACAAGCCCTTGATCGATTACCACTTCATGTACCGGCGTCTGCACGTGGTGGACGTGAAGACGGGACAGGTGATGCGGAAGATCGAGAATCCCGGCAAGCTCGGGGCGGCCCGCTGGAGTCCCAGCGGACAATTGATTGCCTTTCTTTCGGGCGAGGACATCAACGATCCTTCCGAGGGGAGGCTGATGGTGGCCCGAGTCAACGACGGCAGCTTCGAGGAAGTGATGCCGGACTACCTTCCCAACGTTACCGGTCTGGCTTGGCAGCCTGACGGAACGTTGAAATTCACGGCCGACGATGGTTGCTATTCGACGTTTGGCCGAGTCGATCTGCGCAGTCGGGAGCGTGAATTGGCGATTCCAAGTGGGGGCGAAGTCGTCCTGGAGGGATTTTCTTACAGCCCGAGCACCGGCACGGCCGTCTTTGTCGGGGCGACACAGAGACATCCCTCGGAAGTCTTTGTCTGGTCGGATGGTGAATTGCGACGTCTGACCCGACACAATTCCTGGCTCGACGAGAAACGTCTCGCTCGCCAAGAGGTGATTCGCTATGAAGCGCGGGACGGAGAAGTGATCGAAGGGGTCTTGATTTGGCCGCTGGACGCGGAGCCCGACCAGCGTTATCCGCTGATTCTGGCCGTTCATGGGGGCCCCGAGGCCCACGTGTCCCACGGTTGGGTGACCAGCTACGGGAACCCAGGTCAGACGGCGGCAGCTCGTGGCTTCGTCGTCTTTTACCCCAACTATCGCGGTAGCACGGGAAGGGGAGTGGCCTTCGCCAAGGCCCATCAGCGAGACGCGGCGGGCAAGGAGTTCGATGATTTGATTGACGGCGTGGACCACTTGATCGAAATGGGCCTGGTCGATGGTGAGAAGGTCGGAGTAACCGGTGGATCCTACGGTGGTTTCGCCACCGCCTGGTGCTCGACTCGATACAGCGAACGCTTCGCGGCCGGCGTGATGTTCGTGGGGATCAGCAATCTGATTTCCAAGTCGGGGACGACGGACATTGCCGACGAGATGTACCATGTCCATCATCGCTCACGAATTTGGGATGATTGGCAGTTCTATCTCGAGCGGAGTCCGATCTACCATATCGAGAAAGCTCGGACACCTCTCTTGATTCTGCATGGCAAAGAGGATCCCCGAGTTCATCCGTCCCAGTCGCTGGAACTGTATCGGAATCTCAAAATCCTGGATCAAACTCCCGTTCGGCTGGTCTGGTATCCGGGAGAAGGTCATGGCAATCGGCTCGCCTCCGCTCGACTCGACTACCACCTGCGACTCTTGCAGTGGATGGAGCACTATTTGCAGGGACCCGGGGGCGAGCCTCCCGCGACTCAGCTGGAATACAAGCTGGAGAAGTAACATCCGCGTTCTTGCCCGGACGTAGCACGGGCCCGGACGTAGCACAGGCATTCCTGCCTGGGCCTACTCGCGACCCACTACCGTTCCAAACGGAGTTCGGCTTTTTGGCTGGTCCAGAGCGGGTCTTGCAGCGTGTTGGTCTCGGCCTGACTGAAACCGAACAGAATCCCGACGTCGGCTCCTCGCCATTCCACCAGCAGGGCAGGGGAGTCGGCGTCTCTTTCTTCATTCTCGGCCAACTCGGCTGCCTCGGCCTCCTCCTCTCGGCCTCGATTCTCTTCTGACTGGCCCACTTCTGACTGGCCCACTTCTGACTGGCCCACTTCTGATTGGCCCTCTTTCGGCCGGCCCTCTTCTGATTGGTCGTGTGCGGATTGGTTGACGGTCGTGTTCACTTCGAGCCGGCTCCCGACTTGCCGCAGGATGCCCTGGGTTTTCTCTCCGCGAGGGAACGCTTGCCGGCAGCGGCCGCGCAGGTCATCCGCCGGTTCTCCCTCGCCTCCCTCGCCTCCATCGCGAACGAGTCGCTCGGCAAAGTAGTGAGCCGAGGCGATGGCAAATTCTCGAGCGTCCTCGTCGCTGTCCCAGGTGGTGAACCAGGCGACGGCCAGGCGGCCATCCTCTCGCTCGAACACTTCATATCGATCTCCATCCCAACCTTCCGCCGCCTGTTTTCCGCCGGGGATCTTTTCCAGCAGGATTTGAAGTTGAAACTCACCCAGCGTGTTGCCTCCCAGTTCGGCCCAAGTCTTTCCGAGATGCTCGGTGAAGCGCGGCAGCTCAACGGCCGTGGGCCAGTCGGGATCGGGGCCGAGATATTTTTCGGGATGCAGGATTTGTTCGCTCGACAACGGAGGCTGTCGAAATGCCGCGTTGACCGCCTCCCAGCCTCCTTGATTGGTCAGGTGCAACGTGAACACGGTCCCCTTGTGATAGGGAAAGACCAGGGTTTGGCGAAAGATCGACGGGGCGTTCCGCATGGTGCGGCCGCTCATGAAAGGAGAGACCCAATTCATCAGGCGAAAGGTGGCGTCAATCCGTTCGGGTTGCATGTCGATGAGCAATTCCAGGCCGGTTTGGATGTCAAACATTTCTCCCATCATGACCAGAGTGGCTTCACCCTCGACCAGGCTGCTGACCGCCATGGCCATGTCGTCATTTCCTCCGGTGGCTCGATCCAATCCCACCAGATCGAAGTGCTGATCGGCCAAGGCATGGGTCATTTCGTGTGCCAGGGTGACTCGCTGTTCTTCCGCGTTAAAGTCGGGCCCCTTCAGCAAGCGACTCAGGAACGTTCGCTTCACGGGGTCTTCGCGAATGAGAAACATTTCCTTGGTGCGGGGATTGTAAAAGCCGCCAACCTCCTCGGTGAGGAGATTCAGCAACGTTTCGCGAACATCGAGGGTTTCAGGAATCAGACCGAGTACCTTGAGGGAGCGATCCATCCGCTTCATCAACGGTGGAGGAACCTCCTTGGCCAATTCGGCCGCCATGTAGTCCTTCAACTCGGACCGCAGCATCAGCCGAGGAGCCACCGGTTCTCGAAAGGGAAGCAATCGCAATTGCGGAACGATCAGTTCATAGGCGTCCTTGTACTGCAAGAGCGCCTCGTCATAGTTCTTCTCCTCGACCAGTTGATCCCCGGCGGCAAGAAGTTCCTCGGCCGTGGGGCTCGCGACCGGCGCCTCGACGGTTGACTGCTCGGCATCAGCAGGAATTCCGACCAGAGTTCCCGCGAAAAGGAGGGCCAGCGGGTAAGCCCAACGCCGCACTGCGAGAAAGAAGAGAAAAAAATGGTTCACCGATGTTAAACTCCTTGGGACTTCGGAAGGTGGAAGCCGAACGGTTGTGATTTCGGCCTGGCGGCGTCGGCAGCGCGTGGAGGGCCGGCTTTGCCTCGGCCTCTCGACAGATTGGCCGGCAGATAGGCCCCGCACGCCCGCCTCTCGACTCATGTTATTTTCCCTTGCCATCGGTCGCTCTTCTTGCTTGGCTCGCCCCGTCCCTGCTTGGCTCGCCCGCCCTGGAACCATGAATAAAGCACTCGCTCATGATCGGACACCGAACTCGGAAATGCAAGGAGAAGCAGGAGAAGCAAGCGAGGACAGGGGTTCTCCCGTGCGGCGGACGGATCACGCTACAATGAGAAACGGGAGGATCGAGGATGATGATGAATGCAAACCGAACGAACATGGCCGCCGAAACTCTACGGGAAACGCTCGAGCACTTCCGGGCGGATCCCTCCAGTCCGGATGACGAGCTGGCACAGAAGGCCGTGTTCCTGGCCGGACGCCTTCAGCAGCGAGCCGTGGAGCTGCAAACGCCGCATGAACGCCGCCAGCAGATGGAACTCGACCGCCTGATCCAGAATCCGCACGACAAGGCGACGCTCACTCAATTGACCGATCAGGCGTTTCGATCCGGCGAGGCCGACCGGGCCGTGGATCAGATCGTCCATATCCTGGACGTGCAGGGGATACCCCGCTTTTTCAGTCCTTTTGAACGGACGTTGTTACGGGGATTCCAGTCCTTCGGCAGCTACCTTCCCGGAGTGGCCGCCCCGTTGGTCAAGGAGAAAATGCGTCACGAGACGGCCAATGTGATCTTGCCCGCCGAAGACGAGATGCTGCGAGACTACCTGACGCAGCGTCAGCGGGAAGGCCTGCGAATGAACGTCAATTACTTGGGAGAAGCCTTGTTGGGCGAGCGGCAGGCGGCGGGACGGCTGGACGACTACCTGCACGCTCTGCAACTTCCAGAAATCGAAGTCATTTCTGTCAAGATCTCGACACTCTACTCGCAGATCTCTCCTTTGGCCCGGGAAGCAACCATCCAGGTACTCAGCGATCGCTTGGAGTTACTGTACCGAGCGGCATCCAAATACCGATTCACCTGGCCCGACGGCAGTCAAACCCCCAAGTTCGTCTATCTGGACATGGAGGAGTACCGCGACCTCGATCTCACGGCGGAAGCTTTCATGCAGACTCTGGACCGTCCCGAGCTGCGGGAGATAGAGGCCGGCATGGCCCTGCAGGCCTATCTCCCCGATTCATTCTCCCTGCAGCAGAGGGTGACCGAGTGGGCTCGCCGGCGCGTCGCGAACGGTGGGGCTCCCGTGACGGTTCGCCTGGTGAAAGGGGCCAACCTCGAGATGGAGCGAGTTGAGGCTTCCCTGCACGATTGGCCTCAAGCTCCCTACACTTCCAAAGTAGAAACGGACGCGAATTTCAAGCGAATGCTGGAATACTCCCTGCGTCCCGAACATGCCGAGGCCGTGAAGATCGGTGTCGCCTCACACAATCTGTTCGATGTCGCACTGGGATTGATCCTGGCGCACGAACGGGGGATTCTCGATCATGTCCAATTTGAAATGTTGGAAGGGATGGCGAACCATCAGCGGAGGGCCCTGTTCGAGTGGAATCCGAATTTGCTGTTGTATGCCCCCGCCTGTCGCAAGGAGGACTTCATCTATGCCATCGGCTACCTGATTCGGCGATTGGACGAAAACACGGGCCCGGACAACTTCCTTCGCCACACCTTCAAATTGGAAGTCGGCAGTCCCGATTGGCTGCGTCTGGAACAGGGGTTTCTCACCAGTTTCTTGCATATCCCGAGCCTCGAGTCGTCCTCGCGAAGGACGCAGTCCCGACTGGAAACGCCGGAACCTCCCCTGCTTCCGGACGATTGGACTCGATTTAACAACGAGCCGGATACCGACTTTTCCCTGCCGAACAATTCCAAGTGGGCTCAACAGATCCTTTCGCGGTGGGAGTCGCGGCAGGGAGATCACGCGCAGCTGATCCCGCTGGTGATTGCCGGGGAAGAGTTGGAGCCTGATTCCGAGTCCATGCCCTGTCATGATCCGTCGCGGCCCGGCGTGGTGATCGGACGCTATCGCCAGGGGACTCGAGAAGATCTGACTCGGGCGATTGACTGTGCTGAGCGGGATCCGGAGGGTTGGCGAGACCGGCCGCCCCGCGAACGGGCACGGATCCTATCCGAGGTGGCACAGGAAG
>JBJHCD010000410.1:0-5841 GCA_050485845.1 Pirellulaceae bacterium
GGGTTTCGCTTCCCCCCACCGGTTCGAATTCAAAATCCTGCAGCACCCGCAGCAACTTGACCTGGAGGCTCGGCGAGGCCGTGCCGATCTCGTCCAGGAATATCGTCCCGCCATCGGCTTGGGCGAACTTGCCTCGACGAGCACCCGTTGCCCCGGTGAACGCGCCCGGGACATGCCCGAACAACTCGCTCTCCATCAGATTCTCGGGGAGGGCCCCGCAGGCTACCTCCACGAAACTTCGCTCCCGGCGTGAACTCCGGTAATGGATGGACCGAGCCAGCAAGGATTTGCCGGTTCCATTCTCGCCGGTGATCAGGATGGTGGCCCGAGTGTCCGCGACTCTTTGGACGATTCCGAAGATCTGTTCGATCCGCGGGTCGCTTCCCACTAACTGTTCCATGCCCAGACGGAGGTCCAGTTGCCGGGCCAATTGCCGAGTCGATTCGCTTAATGCCGAAGCATCCGGCATGGCCGGAGTTGCTCGCGTGGATGCCGAAGCAGGCTCTGGCCGGTGCGATTTCAGGACTCGTTCAATCGCACTTTCCAGTTCGGAATCCAGCAGGGGCTTCAGCAGTAGGTCGGACGCGCCTGCCCGCAGGGCCTCGATTCCCGTCTCCACGCTTCCATAGCCGGTCATCAGCACAAAGGGAGTGCGAGCGGACTGGTGGCGAAACTCCGCCACCACGTCGAATCCGGCGCCATCCTCGAGTCGCACGTCCACCAGGGCCAGGTCGAACTCGCGTGCCCGAAGTTCCGCGCGAGCCATGGTGGCCGAGTTGGCTTCGGTGACCGAATAGCCTCGCTGTCGAAGCCATTGGGCCATGGACTGGAGCAGCAATTGGTCGTCATCCACCAACAGGAGCTTGCCACGATTCAAGGGCCTGAACCTCCCACGCCAACGCAGCTCATAAGAATTGGCACGACCGCACGTCCTAGCAGGACATCCCAAACGGGGACGTCCGAGACAAATGGGGGTAGTGGTTGTGCCGACTGAGTGAATGGCGAAATATCTTGAGATCAAGGAAATTTTTCGTCTGGAGATATGTACGCCACGACCGGCGGACTGTCAAAACAGGCAAAGTGGACCTGTTAAATTTCCCGGAGAGTGCGGGAAAGCCGTGCCGATTATCCGCATCCGCGCGGCCCGGCCGACCCTTTCCCGGTCCGCATTTTCCGCGGCATTACCCCCCCCTTTTCATTCCATGCCCCCTGCGGGTATATGCAAAAAGACCCGTTCGAACTGCCAAACGCTTCCTTTAAAGCGTAACAAACGCTATTCTAGGGGATCGGGCCCTGGCCGATTTCGGGTCCCGCGTTACCATGTTGTGGATGGGATCTTGCGGCTCCAGGGGGGAGGACCGGGCTGGCAAACGCTTCTAGTGGGGCGTATGCTACCCTTGCTTTAGTGCCTCTCGCTTTCGGCTCCACTTTTTTTTGGAAGGAAGAAAACAATGATTCGTGTCCTGATCGGTGACGATCACGAGGTCGTGCGTCGAGGTCTGGTAACTCTTTTCCAAGACACCGAGATCTCGGTGGTGGGGGAGGCCGGAAGCGGACAACAGGTGATTGAGGAATCGGAGCGGTTGAAGCCCGACGTCCTGCTACTGGATGTCCGCATGCCGGAAATGGATGGTTTGGTGGCGCTCGAGCAGATTCGGCAGAAACTCCCCACGCTCCCCGTGGTGATGTTCAGCAGCTACGACAACCCGACTTATGTGGCTCGGAGCGTGGCCGCGGGAGCCGTCGATTTCGTCTTGAAGGGTTCCCCTCGCGATCAATTGATCTCGGCCATTTCACGAGCGGCCACTGGGCAGGCTCCGGCCGAGGACAGTCTGATGACTCGGATCAAGGGAGCGATGTCCCGTCAAAAGGAACGACTCGAGGAAGCCGCTCCACTCACCACGCGAGAACTACAAGTTCTCCGTCACGTGGCCCTGGGGCTCAGTAATCGCGAAATCGGCCGGTCCCTGGGGATCAGCGTCGAGACGGTGAAGGAGCACGTGCAAAACATCCTTCGCAAGATCGACGTGAACGATCGGACCCAAGCGGCCGTTTGGGCGGTTCGACGAAACCTCGTCTAACGCCGGCCTGGCGACTCTGGGGGAACCGCCTCCCCCAGGGTTTAGCTTGGGCCAACCTGTCTCTAGTTCGCTCGAGGGTGCGCTTTTTCATACGCTTCCCGTAGCGACGCGGTGCTGATATGGGTGTAAATCTGGGTCGTCACGAGGCTCTTGTGGCCCAGTAACTCCTGGACGCTCCGAATGTCGGCACCCGCGTCCAGCAGGTGAGTGGCAAAGCTGTGTCGCAGGGTGTGGGGAGAGGTTCGGAGGTCGAGACCGGTCTTGAGCAGCAGCTGTTCAATCATCCGGGCCACGCTTCGAGTGGTTAATCGGCGTCCGAATTTATTGACGAACACCGGCGCTCCCTCCCCCTGTCGCTCATCGTCCGCCAGCTCGCGTTTTGCCAGCCAGCGACGTAGAGCTTCCACGGCGTAGCGGCCGAGCGGAGCCAGGCGTTCTCGCTTTCCTTTTCCCCGGACTCGAACCAAACCTCGCTGCAGGTCCAGGTCGCCATCGTTCATTCCCACCAATTCGCTGACTCGCAGCCCGGCCGAGTACATCGTTTCCAGAATGGCCCGGTCCCGCAGGCCGAGGTGCGTGCGGCGAGAAGGGGCTTCGAGGAGCGTGGCAACCTCGTCCGTGGACAGAAAATGAGGGAGCTTCCGCTCTCGACGCGGGTTGCGTAGGGGCTTGGCGGGGTTCGATTGAACCAAGCCTTCCCGCTGGGCGAATCGGAATAGACTCCGTAATGAGGCAAGCCGACGGGAAATCGAACTTCGAGCAAAGTCGGCCTCGTGAAGGGCCGCCACATAGGCCCGGAGGTCGAGTGGCGTGACTTCGCTGACGCGAACAGGCCGCCCCGCCAATTCCGTCAGATAGCCTTCCAGCGAGACCAGATCCTCGCGGTAGGACTTGATGGTCATGTCCGCCGCGTTGCGCTCGACACGGAGATAGTTCAAGAATCGCTCAATTGCGTCTTGTAACTCCACGCATCTGCCCCCTAACTCTCAAACTCTCCCGGGTGGCTCTCGGCATCTCCCCACAGGGACATGTCCGCAAGCAACCCAGCGATCTAGGCATCTTCTCGATCGGAATGGTCGTTCAGTCGAGACATATCAAACCGGGGGGTCGGCTCTTCGTCGGAGGACGGGCTTCCGAACGACTGGCGAATCTTCTGGCTCAAGACCGCCGCGTCGTACCAAGTGAAGCTCAACTCGGGATTCGAGGCATAACGGCCCAACGTTCGAAGCGTCTCCGCTCGATGCTGATCATCGAACAGAAAGATATATCGCTCGGAACCCTTGACCAGGGCGAGCACATTGATGTCTTGTGACACGGAAGGGACTCCTTTGCGCGGAGACGACTGCAGCCGGAAGATGCCGGCAACCGGAAGGTCGCGGGGACTTACCGCAGGTATCGGCTGGCCAGGCCCCGTCTCACCACTCGAGATTTCCAGGTCCCTGATAAATTCCGTACGCCTCGATTCGTCACATCCGTCTGGTATCCGTCCACGAAGCCTCGTCGTGGAAACATCGGCAGGGAATGATCGATCTGCCAAGGCCTAGATCAAGGAGCGAAAGCCTGTCAGGCCGAGTGGCTCGCGGCTGGCGTAGGGTTCGCCGTAGGCCGTGCCGATCGCCTTGCCCCAGTACGCCGCCTCGTCCCGAATTCGCTCCAAAAACGTCGGCCGTATTCCCTCGCGACCTGTCACGAACTGACTCTGGTAACAGGCGATGGCCCGCTGCTTCGCCTCCCAGTAGTCGGATATATCCAAGACGAACGCCGGTTGGGGGGTCAGTTTGAGGTGCACGCAGTAGTAATGATAAATCCGCTCGGGATGGTGAGGGGAACCTGGGAGGTCTGACTTGGTCAATTTCGACCAGAAGCGAGCGGCCTCGATCAGCTGTGTGGCGGCTACGTGATCGGGGTGAGCATCCACCCAATACGGTGCGAACAGCCAGCGGGGGCGAAGGGCCCGTATGACACCGGCTAGGGCTCCGCGGGCTTCGAGTGTCGATTCCAACGAGCGGTTGGGGAGCCCCAGGTTTCCCCGCCAATCCAGATCCAAGACCTTCGTTGCCAAATCGGTTTCCCGGCGGCGGATTTCCGGAGTGCCATGTGGGGTGGGCTCACCCGAAGTCAGATCGAGGACTCCGACCCGCAGGCCCTCGGACCGCATTCGCAGGATCCCTCCCCCCACCCCCAATTCGGCATCGTCGGGGTGTGGTGCGATGACGAGGGCATCGAGAGTCGGCGGATGATCGAGAGGCAGGTCGGACATGGGCTCAGACATGTGGAGAGATTCCAGGAGAGAAAGTCGTTGGGGGGGAATTGGGCTGGGACCGGGAAACGTGGCGACGTGCCGGCTCGCTGGCGGAGTCGCGGGGCAGGAGGCATGGAATATTCGAGTATTTAGCGATCCGCTGCCCCCGGGTGCGGGTGAACGGGCGTACGGGCGTCTCTTCGCAGGATTGGCATTGACCTATTTCGGAAAACTTGACACCATTTGCCACACATTTCTTAAAGATCTGGACTCAGGGAGGGAGGAAGGATGCGACACGGAACAGGGATGGCAATGTGGGGTGCACTTTGGGGTGCCATGTGGATGGGACTACTTGTCGGTTGTGGACAGTCCACGGCCCCCGAGATGACCGCAGCCAACTCGAGTGCTGGGCCGACGCCGGCCGCCTCGGACTCTCATTCGGCATCACCGGCCAAGTCAACCCACAGTGACCACCAACACTCGGCATCCATTGCTTCCGGGCTGGCGTCGGCTTCCGAGCAGACATTCCATTCCGGGCACGCATCGTCCCATTCCTCGGCTCCGTCTTCCTCGGCTTCGTCGTCGGTGCCGACCCCCGCGGTGGATGCGGGGCCGGACACGGTCGTAACCGCCTTCCTCGAGGCGACTCGACGTGGCGATGATCAACTTGCCGCCAATCTGCTTTCCCAGAAAGCCCTGGAGGAGACCAGCCGCATTGGCTTGGCTGTCAAGCCACCCGGTACTCCCTCGATGGAGTACCAGATTGCCGAGGTCGAATATGCGGAGGAGGTTTCCGACGGCGCCTACGTCCATAGTACGTGGACCGAGCAATTCGAGGGAGTGGAAGAAGAGTTTGAGGTGACGTGGGTGCTTCGCCGGGAAACGGAGGGATGGCGGATTGTGGGGATGGCGGCTGAATTGCAGCCGGGCGATCCCCCCTTCTTTTTGAACTTCGAGGACCCTGCCGAGCTTTACCGGCAGATGCAGGAGATCGCCGACGATTCCCGTGGTGACGACGAATTAGCGGGAGATGCGAGGCAGATTGAGACCGCCAGGAACGCCGAACCGAACATCTACCGTAGCTCGGATGAGGGGCATGCGGAGCGACGCTGACGCTTCAGAACCCTTGGCGGAAACCCGCTGGAACGCCCAAAAACCCCTGCAAAACCGTCTTAATCGACAAAAGTCCGTTTTAGCCCGCCGGATCGAGCGGGCTTTTTTCGTTTTCTCGCCGATTTTCTTCCCCACTCGCCAAACTCGGATTATGCTTGAGTGAAGTCCGAAACCGTTAATGTCAGGCCATACCGCCTAGTTGCCGTAGATATCCAAATCTGCTTGACAACGGATTTCTCCATGTTAACTTAACGACCTAGCCTTTCCCCCGAGGCTAACCTCGTCAACCCGCACTGTTTGCCTAACAGGGAAACTCAGGAAGCTGGTGTTGATGATTGGCGAGGAGCCTGCGACCCGGGGCGGGTCGGTGGTGTGCGGAGGGTGATGGACATTCACGGTTGAAGA
>JBJHCD010000411.1:0-5836 GCA_050485845.1 Pirellulaceae bacterium
TTGGAGCATGCCCGACGTGCTGATCACCCCGTCGAAGGTGCGCGACCCGATCGCGTCGCGGATCGCGTCGAGATCCCGTGGGTCGGTGTGCAGGTGATCGACGGGCCCGGAGAATTCGCGTTCGTGTCGGCCGGTGTGCAGGATCGTCGCGGTGACATTCCCGATGGCCAGGCCGGTTCCACCGATCAGAACGACCAGGAGCAGGCTGACCAGCACGGGCCATCTGCCCACTCTCGAAGGAGCGACGAATTGCCGCAACACCTTTCGCGGCCATCGATTATTCCGTCTGGTTTCCATCCGCTTCACCATTCAAATGAGAGTCATCCCGGCACGAACCTACCCTGAATCGAAGACGACCTCTCAGGCCCGCCAAGCAGCCAAATCGCCCTAACCGCACCACCACTTTTAAGTACTACCCCTGGTCGTCCCTTTGCGATCGAGAGAGTTCCTAAGCAAATTTTTGACCAAACTCACGGAACTTTGTCTCCAAAACACCGTTTCTAGAGTCAGGCGACCTTGCTTATCGTAAATCGTAACGCAAAGTGAATCAGGAATTGTTTTCATCCCCTTCCCCCCGGCTGTCGGAGCATTCGAATTCGGCAACCAGCGAATTCCGTCGTGGTCTCCAAATGGCCCACGGTGGGCCGATTTGGCTAGGCTTTGTCGCTCGGGGCGATTACCATGACCAACGAGGGCTGACCGTCGTGAGACGATGGTCGCCCGGGCCGGGTCCATCGGCTCGCGGGAAGCCGGATGAAGGTGTCTCCTGATCGTTCTAAGGTAGATAGAGTCCCGAGGCGTTCGAGTGTGACGAGTGAAAAAATGAGGGGCCTTGGCGTGACAACCAATTTCCTTGAAAAAGCGAACGTTACAGCGGGGCGAGAAACAATCATGCGACAAAAAAAACGTTCTCACGCGGAGGTGACTACTTTGTTCGCCAGACAGATTCCGATGGGGGTACTGGCCGGGCTCTTGCTTGTCGGAACCCTTATCTTCCCTTCCCCCTCCCTCACCGCCGCCGAACCGGAATTCGTCGGATCGCTGGCCTTGGCCGTGGAGCCGACAACGGCCGCGGCGCTTGGTATTGATGAGGAAACTCGAACTCAACTGCTGGACCTGATTGACCGGCGCGAACAGGAAGCCTTGCGGCGAGTTTACGAGATTCGTGATCTCCCCCCGGCGGAGGCTGCCGAACGACTGGAACAGTTTGTGGCCGAATCGGAGCGTCAAGGCCTCGCCTTGCTTTCGCTAACCCAGCGCGAAAAGCTAAACCAGCTCAAGATTGCTCGGGGGGGAATGACCACCCTCTCGGACGACGAGGTGGCGAGGATCTTGGAGTTGACGCCGGAGCAAAAGGAGGAAGTCGAGACCCTCCTGCGGCAGCGGGCGATCGATCTGACTCGAGGAAGTGAAACCCAGCGGCGAACGGCCCAAGCGATTTACGAACGCCGTTTGTCCGCGCTGCTGACCGACCAGCAGCGAGCCAACTGGGAAAAGCTGGCGGGCTTGGGAGCCGATCTGGACGCGACGGATGACTCAGACCTCGGCGACCAGGCGCCGGCCGACGAGACGCTGGACGAGCAGCCTGGCGACGAAACCCCTCTTTTGGCGGATGATGCCGACATCGAAGCGGCGGCGGCTCAAATCTTGGCGGACGAGCTGGCTTTGGAATCCGAGGCCCGGGGCGACGAGGACGAACTGGCCGACGAAGATGCTCGAGACCAGGAAGATGCTCGAGACGACGAAGAGGACCTAGCCGACGAGGACGAGAACGGTGTTCTCGCGGACCGAGCATCCGAAACGGACTCGGCCGATCCCACTCGGTCCCCATCCGACGCCCCCGATCTGGCAGAAGCCGACGAGGGGGATGAGCGAGCGGACGTGGTGGAGGAACCTTCCGAGGAGACATCCGAGCCCGCCAGTGACTCGGACGGAATTGAGACCACGCCCGAGCGGGCAATCGATCGTCCCGCCACCGCTGCACGATCCTCGCAGCCGGCGGATCCCGAGCCGGCAACCCGAGACGGCTACCTGCGGTTCACTTTTCAGCACGCCAACTGGCGGGATGTCATTGAATGGTTCGCCCGGGAAGCCGACCTCTCGCTGCAGATTGATGAGTTCCCCACGGGAACGTTCAATTACCGGGACCCCCGCGAATATACCCCCACGCAGGCACTGGATCTGATGAATCGAGTCCTGCTGAACAAGGGCTACACGCTCGTCCGGGGAGGCAAGATGCTGATGCTGTTGAACCTCGACGAGGAGGTTCCACCCGAACTGGTGGAACTGGTCGATGTGACCGAGCTGGACAAGCGGGGCGACTTCGAACTGCTGAAGGTGGTGTTCCAATTGGCCAAGATGTCCCCCGAGGATGCTCAAGTCGAGATTGCTCCCTTGCTGGGACCGGGACGCGTGATGACGGTGTTGCCGAAAGCCCGTCAGGTGTTGGTCACCGAAACGGCAGGCAAGCTGCGGGTGATTCGGGATGTGATCGACGCGGTCGAGTCGCCGCGGACACCTCGAAAGCGTGTCGAGACGTTCCGGCTGAAGCATGTATTGGCCGAAGAGGTGCTCGACGTCGCTCGACCTCTCTTGGCACTTCCGGAAGGAATGAACACCAACGAACAGATCAACATCTCCATGGATGCGACCGGGACTCGGCTGTTCGCCACCGGCACGGATGACGCCCTCTCCTATCTCAGCGAGGTCGTTCAGTTACTTGACCAAGAAAAGGACGAGACGGCTCAGAACGCTGAATCCACCGCCCCGGCCACGCCCGAGGTCCGGACCTATGGAATTCGCACGGCCGATCCGGAAACGGTCCTGGCCGTGACGCAGACATTGCTGCAGGGGCGAACCGAAGTAAATCTGGCCCTCGACCCCCTCTCCCGGATGCTCGTGGCCAACGCTCGTCCCGCGGATCATGATTTAATCCGTGAAACACTGGCGAAACTGGAAGGAGATTCATCACGGATCGAGATTATTCGACTTCGCAATGTGGAACCTCAGAAAGTCGTGCTGGCCGCCAATAGGCTGCTTCGGATTTCCGAGGACTCTCCCACCGGACCACTTCTGGACGCGGACCCCACCACGATGCAGCTGATGGTCAGTGGAACGGAGCAGGAGATTTCGCAAATCCGAGCTTTGGTGGAACAGATGGAGGGGGCCGAGGACGATCCGAGTAGTCGGGGGAACATCCGAGTTCTCCCGCTAACGGGAACTCAAGGCCAGCAAATGCTCGATCAGATGCGAGCCCTCTGGCCGGCGTTTTCCAATTCGTCGATTCGCATTGTCGCCCCGAGTCGCGAGGAAGCGAATCCCGGATTCCGGGAACGGATTATCGATCCGGAGGGAAGAAGGCGGAATGGCACTCCTGCCCCCTCCAGTTCACCGCGCGAGTCGCGTCCCACTCCGGCGGAAGCGACCACTTCTCCATTTCCTCAAAGTACCCAGCGACAGGTTGTCGCTCCGCGCGACCGAACAACGGACGTACGTCGCGGGACGAACTTCCACCTGGTCAGCTCGCCACGAACCGAGCAGGAGACGGAAGCGGCTGTCGAGAATGGCGAGAGTCAACGTGACGACCTTACTTCTCATCAATTGAATCCAAAGCAAGTGGCGCGGCAGGATAACGGGGACGAGGAGGATCGGGCGGAACGTCCAGACCGACCGGAACGGCAATCGGAGATCGTGGTCACGATGACTCCGCGAGGCATGATCATCGTCTCGGAGGACATCGATGCCCTCAACCGGTTCGAATCGCTCTGGAACTCCCTCTCCCAGCAGGGACGGCCTGGAGCGGGGATTCAGCGAGACATCGCCGTGTTTTATCTCACCCACGTGAATGCCGAAGTCGCCTCCTTGCTGCTGAAAGACATTCTGGGCGGGACGATGATGGGGGGAGGTGGTGCCACGTCATTGGTCGGCGACATGGCCTCCAATCTACTGGGTGGTGGACTACTGGGAGCCCTCATGGGAGGAGGTGGCGGGGGAGACAGCGCGATCGGTCCGGTCACCACCGGCACGGCCACCATTATCGCCGATCCACGCCTGAATCGGCTGATCTGCCTGGGTGACATTGAAGAGCTGGATGAAATTGAATCGATTCTGCAACTGATCGACAAGGAAAACAGCATCACGGAGATCCGAACCGCGGGGACTCCTCGTTTGATTCAACTGGAGCACATTGCAGCGGATCGAGCCGCCGCGGTCGTGCAGGCCACATTTGCCGACCGGATCACGGGGGGCCAGGGCCAGCAGCAGCAGCGAGGGCCGTCACCCGAAGATCTGATTCGGGCGCTCAGTGGCGGCCGAGGTGGCCGAGGAGGACGTGGCGGAGGGGGGGGTGGTGGCGAGGAATCACGGGGCGAGCTTCCCAAGATGACCGTCACTGTCCACAACGAGAGCAACTCCTTGATCGTGCGTGCTCCCCATTCGCTCTATGAGGATGTCCGCGAACTGATCGCCTTGATCGATGTTCCCGATGGGGAACTTTCCGATCGCATCGTGATCACCAGTACATCCTCGAATCCCAAGGTCATGGAGGAAGCTCTGCGGAAAATGTTTGGCCCTCAGGCGGTTACCTCCAGCGGGGCATCCACGCAGACGGACCGCCAACGGACAACTCCGGGAGACACCGGTGGCGCGGCCGACGCTCGACGCATGGAGGCCTTCCGGCAACTTCAACAGCAATTCCAGCAAGGAGGAGGGGGGGGAGGCGGCACGCCGCAGCGAGGCACGGGTGGTTTTGGTGGAGGAGGAGGTCAGCGCGGTGGCGGTGGTGGCGGCGCCTTCGGTGGAGGAGGAGGTCAGCGCGGTGGCGGGGGTGGCGGTGCCTTCGGTGGAGGTGGACGAGGGGGTGGTGGCGGCACTCGGGGCGGTGGCCGAGGTGGTCGCTAGACCTAGCTGGTAATCAGGGAATTCTCGTCCCTTGGTTGCGTAATCCGTTTCCTCAGTCTGACAGGGGGCTCGCCTGCGACCCGATGCCCCGCTTGTCAGTCCGATCGACGAGCCACCGGGGCGAGGAAAGTCGCCCCTGGGGCTGGATGGTTGCATGCCGGTCTCCTCAAGGAGAGAATGAGAAGAATGCCCCGGAGGTGAGGAAGTGTTGGGAAGATAGTTCCTCCGAGGCGAAACGACGGAGACCGACAATTCGGGTCGTGGTGGGAAAGCATCGCCGCGACCAAACAGCCAACGGCATTGGCCCGAACGTTGGGACGATCACACAATGGAACTCTGGAATCGCAGCTTGGTGGCGGTCGTTACGGTGCTGGGCGCCCTGCTCTGTGGCGTCATCGTCGTCTCGGCAATCCTGGTTCGTTTCCCGAACTCCGCTCCAGAACACGAGCCTCATTCCCCTCTGGCAAGTCTCCCCGCGATGCACGAAATTCCGGAGGAGACTCGGAACGTGATCGCCCTACGAACGCTGGAATTGGTGACATCACGAGCCAGGATTGCTCAACTGGAAGCGAATGAACGGGAGTATCGCCGACAGATTCGTGAACTGCAAAGCCAACTGGGGGAAATTCGCGAGCAATTCCAGCAGACCGACCTGGAAAGGGATGCGTCGTTGGAGTGGCTGAACGTGCTGCTTTCCAGTGGCGACTTTCGAGAACAACAAGACAACTCAGCCAACTCGGATTCCAGCGGTATGCCTCTCACGGCGTCGGAGGACGACGAAGCCGATCGGGAACTGGAGACCCTGGAGCGACAGGTCGAACTCGAGGACCTCCGTGAGCAGGTGGCCGGTCTTCAGCGATTGGTCGAGGACTTGCAGACCGCAGCCGACTTGGAAATGGCGGAACTGCTGATCAAGAAGCGGCAGCTTGGCCAATCC
>JBJHCD010000412.1:0-5829 GCA_050485845.1 Pirellulaceae bacterium
GGCGTCGATTCGGTTTGTTTCGAGACTCCTGGGAAGAGCCGGCGCTCGACGCCGGCTGATCGGCCACCCAGACGGCTCGTCGCTGGCGGAGCACCAACTCGGTCAGGTTGTCGCTGATCCGGAACTTCAAGCGATCGATGCTGTCGGGCGGGACCAGGTGTCTCGGTTTCAGCCGGCCGTCATCGCTGATCCAGAGGAACGCCAGAAAGGAGGCGTGGATTCGGCGCTGAAGCATCTTCAGGCAGCTGGAGACCGCTTCGTCGGGATCGGTACTCCCCAGCAAGTGGAGACTCAGCTCGTAAAGTTCCTCCAGATGCTGCGCGGTCAGTTGAGGACGTTCGTTGACCGAGCAGGCCGAATCCGAACCGGCGAAGGGTTTGTTGCAAATAATGGTTTGCGTGAGGTTGCCCTCGTCGGGGTGGGCCTGGCTTTCATGGAAGTGGAATTCCGTCGAGCCGACTCGGATGTGGGCCGAGTCGACCAGGCGGGCCTCGTCCGCTCGTTGTCCATTGAGAAACGTCCCATTACGGCTCCCGGCATCCTCTAGCCGCCAACCCTGTTCATCGCGAACGAGAAGGGCATGGACGCGCGAGCAGAGCGGGTCTGACAGGATGACGTGACAATCGATCCCCCGCCCGATCCGATTTTCACGGTCCGGAGCCAAAATGAAGTTGGTGCCGGCTCGCGGCCCCTTCGTCATGGCCAGGTATGCGTACACTCGGCAATTCCCTGCTCGATTTTATTGAATTATTGACTGCCCCTCCGTCAGGTGGGGCGACGTGCATTCGGGGGTGGTGGGGAGGGGGATCCCGCTGGCCAAAACCCGATGGACTGTTTCGCGATACCCGGAAGGGCATTTCTTCGTGATTGAAAGGTAAAGAATCATCCCTTATGGGTGGATTTACGCAGGGGACAAGATAACAGTTCTCCCGGAGTCCTTGAATTCCCTTTTGTTCCCGAATTGGCTGGACTGGCTGGTTTCAGCATGTTCCCAGTATTCCCAGTTTTCGGGACTTGTCTCGTGCTGTTCACCCGGGATGGACGTTTTTTCGCATTTTTGATTGATTCGCGTGGTCGAAAACGATATTGCCTCTCACCATCGGAAGTACTAGGATTCGGAAGACTCGAATATCCTAGGAAAGCTGCGAGAGCTAGGCCACGTCCTGGTTTTCGCCTCTACTCGCAGGAATCCAGCATGCGTTCTTTCTCTCCCCTGTCTCGTCGTCGCCCGCTCGGCATCTTCGCAACGCTCGTGATTACTGGTCTTTTGGGTGTCGGCCTGATGACTCAGTTGTCGGCCGAGCTGACACCTCCGGGGGGGCGAGAGCGTCAAGTGGCGTTGAAGGTCGTCGATTTTTTGAATCGGCAGCACCTTTCCCGTCGCCCGATTGACGACACAACCTCCCAGCGGGCATTGCCGATCTTTCTCAACGGCTATGACCCCATGAAGCTCTATTTCACTCAGCAAGATTACGACGAGTTCAAGCGGAGCGAGAAGGAGTTGGACGACACGCTGAAGCAGGGCAAGATTCAGTTTGCCTATACCGTATTCCAGCGATTTCTGCAGCGGATTGACGAGCGTCTGGAGCTGATTCACGAGTTGTTGGACCAGGATTTCGACTTCACGGTCGAAGAGTCGATGGTGACGGACGCGGAAAGCACCACCTATGCGAGCAGCGCGGTGGAGATCCAGGATCGCTGGCGAAAGCGGATCAAGTACGACTTGCTGATGCAGAAGGCGGACAAAGTGGAGGGGGAGGAAGCGCGGAAGAAGTTGCGGCAACGTTATGACAATTTCGCCAAGCGGATGCGTCAGATCGACAATGACGAGCTGATGGAATCGTACCTCAACGCGTTCACGACCAGTTTCGATCCACACACGACCTACATGTCTCCCAGCCAGTTGGAGAATTTCCGGATCCTGATGCGGCTGAATCTCGAGGGGATCGGGGCGCAGCTGCAGGCTCACGAAAGTGGCTACACGGTGGTGACGAAGGTCATTCCCGACGGCGCGGCGGACAAACATGGCAAGTTGAAGCCCGAAGACCGCATTGTGTCGGTGGGACAGGGAAAAGAGGGAGAGATGGTGGACGTCGTCAACATGAAGTTGAATGACGTCGTCAAGTTGATTCGAGGCAAGGCAGGGTCCGTCGTACGGCTTGGAGTCAAGCCGGAAGGGGAAGCCGAAACGCAGATTTACGAAATCGTTCGCTCGACCGTGGAATTGAAGGACAGCGAAGCGCGGGGAGTGATTTTTGACGAGGGCCGTAAGCCGGGGGGTGGGTCCTACAAGATCGGCGTGATCGATCTCCCCAGCTTTTACCTCGACATGGAAGGGGCTCGGCTGAACGTGGACGGCTACAAGAGCACCACGCGAGACGTTCAGCGGATCCTGGAGAATTTCAATCGCAACGGAGTGGACGCGGTGGTGTTGGACCTCCGCCGCAATGGTGGAGGAAGCTTGACGGAGGCGATTAGCCTGACCGGACTGTTCGTGGATCAGGGGCCGGTGGTCCAGGTGAAAGATTCCCAGGGAGCGGTCGATCACTATGACGACACGGTCCCCGGCATGTCCTGGGATGGTCCACTGGTGGTGTTGACCAGCAAATTCAGCGCGAGCGCCAGCGAAATTCTGGCCGGCGCGATTCAGGACTATCGGCGGGGCATTGTGGTGGGGGACTATGCCACCCATGGAAAGGGGACCGTCCAAACGCTACGAGAGCTGGGTGAGCGGTTGTTCCCGATTCCGAATCCTCCCAATCAGGGGGCCATCAAGGTCACGGTTCAGCAGTTCTATCGCCCCAATGGCGAAAGCACTCAGCAGCGGGGCGTCCTCTCGGACATTGAACTCCCTTCCTTGACGACTCACATGCCGATCGGCGAGGCCGATTTGCAGAATGCATTGCCATTTGGTCGGGTCGATCCGGTTCCGTTCACTCCGGCCAACATGGTGACGTCCGAGTTGGTTGATTCGTTGCGGGACCGTTCCGCGGCTCGCGTGGCGACATCCCCCGACTTCGCCAAGCGGCTGGAGGACATTGAGCGGTACAAGAAGCAGAAGGCGGCGAAATCGGTTTCTCTGCACGAGGAGACCTTTTTCGCTCAGCGAGCCAGCCTGGATGCCTCCAAGGAAGAAGAGAAGCAATTCGAGGATCAGGAGAAGTCCGACAAGGATGTGATCAAGCGAGACTTCTATCTTGACGAAGTCTTCGCGATCACCCTGGATTACCTTGGAAAGCTGAGCGATCCCAACGTGGCCGCTCGGCGGTAGTCCTTCTTCCATTCACGGCCGGTTTCGGTGGAAGTCGGCCCCGAGGTTTTCGCGTTCATTGGCTTCGCTGTTCCGAGGATTTCGTTTTCCGAAGATTTTCGGTCGATCGCCATTGCAACCGAAGTCTTAAGACTTAGGTGAGCGGAATTCGCAGCCCGTCATGGGCCAGTCGGATGTGAGCCGGGAGTTGCGCGTTAATTTCCTCGTGGTCCATCCGGCAGGAGATGTGCGTGAAGTAGGCCTGCCTCGGCCGAAGCCGCTCGACCATCTCCAGTGCCTCGGGCAGGGAGAAATGGGTGGCGTGAGGGGTGGGCCGGAGTGCGTCGAGGACCAGCACATCCAGGCCTTCCAGTCGTGCCAGCGTCTCGTCGGGAAGGAAGTTCGTGTCGGTGCAGTAGGCGACTTTGCCGACCCGAAATCCCAGAACTTCGAACTTCGGGCCATGCTGCAGTCGCAGCGGAAGGACCTCGGCTCCCAGCAGCTCAAACGGTGCCCCTGGTCGAATGCGGTGAAACTCGAGTTGTGGTCGGGCGCCGACGTGGGTGGGAGTATCGTTGGCGAAGGCATAGGGGAAGCATCGCCGCAGGCAATTCTCCACGATTTCCGAACAATAAACAGGAACGGCGTGGCCCAGGTAGAACTGGAAGATTCGTAGATCGTCCATGCCGTAAATGTGGTCGGCATGTTCGTGAGTGTAGGCCACCGCGTGGACCATTCCGATGTTTTCTCGCAGCAGTTGCGCGCGGAGGTCGGGGCCGGTGTCGATCAGCAGGTGTCCGTCCGGCAAACCGAGAATCGCGCTGCAGCGGGTCCGCCGGTTATGGGGATGATCACTTTGGCAGACCGGGCATCCGCAGCCGACGGTGGGGATGCCGACACTGGTACCGGTCCCCAGCAGGATCATTTCTCCCTGGATGTTGGTTCCGATGGGTGTCTTGGCCACCGTCGCTCCTTGGGGACATTGGTTGGTGAACTACGGACTCGGACTATTTTGACGGGGCGGATGGAGAGCGGGAAGGGGGTGCGACGGCGGGGCCGAGTCACGCGGAAGATGTGCCATGTGGTGTCATGGTGGCTCGCAATGGGGGGGATGTCTGCCGTTGACCGGTTGACTTGATCGCAATAAACTACCGCAATAGATAGTCTTGCGCGTCTTCTATTGCTTTCGCCATCGTGCTTGGCTGACGGACCGGCAAGAAGAACGGGGTCGCATCGACCGAATCAGGGAACGTCCGGGAGTGTCCGCGTCGGAGGCGTTCTGTCGCGGTTGCTTCCTGACAGAGATCGTTGCGGCCTTCATCACACAATTCAACGCACGCTCGAGAAGTGTACGACTATGGGATGGCTGGAACGTTTCTGGGATGCCTTGGGTGATTTTTTCACGGGCTTGACGAGCGCGATTGAGCGGGCCGTCACTGCGTTGTTCGGATCGTCCAACGCTCGATATATCAAGAAGCTTCAAACAAGAGTCGAAGCGATCAATCGTTTGGAGCCTCGCTTTCAGGCGATGTCCGACGAGGAGCTGAAGCATCAGACCACGTTGTTCCGGGAGCGGCTCGCCCAGGGGGAGACGCTGGACGATCTGCTGGTAGAGGCCTTCGCGGTCTGTCGGGAGGGGGGCCTGCGGTATCTGAACATGCGGCACTTCGACGTGCAGCTGATCGGCGGGATGGTCTTGCACAGCGGCAACATCGCGGAAATGGTGACGGGTGAAGGTAAGACCCTGGTGGCAACGTTGCCCGCCTATCTGAACGCGCTGGAAGGGAAGGGGGTTCATGTTGTCACGGTCAACGATTATCTCGCTCGCCGCGACATGGAGTGGATGGCTCCTCTCTATATGGGACTCGGCCTGACCGTCGGGGCCATCTGGGCCGACATGAAGGTTTTGGATCGCCAGCGGTCCTACGCCTGTGACATCACCTATGGAACGAATAACGAATTCGGTTTTGACTACTTGCGGGACAACATGCGTCCTGCCGCTCGGGGCGACGAGCGTTTTCCGAAACAGTATCAGCAGTCCCAGGGCAGGTTGAATTTCGCCATCGTGGACGAAGTCGACAATATCTTGATCGACGAAGCGCGGACCCCCTTGATCATTTCCGGACCGGCTCATGAAAACATCTCGAAATATGCCGACGCCGACCGGATCGCTCGACAATTGACCCGCGATGTTCACTTCGCGGTCAACGAGAAGGATCATACGGCGAACTTGACGGACGAGGGGGTTCGGCATGCCGAAAAGCTCGCGGGCGTGGAGAGCTTCTACACGACCGGGAACATGGATTGGCCCCACCTGATCGATAATGCCCTCAAGGCCCATCACCTTTACAAGCGGGACGTCAACTACGTCGTGAAGGAAGGCCGGGTGGTGATTGTTGACGAGTTCACGGGCCGGTTGATGGAAGGGCGGCAGTGGAGTGACGGCCTGCACCAGGCGGTCGAGGCGAAGGAAGGGGTCAAGATCAAGGAGGAAACTCAGACGCTGGCCACCATCACGCTACAGAACTACTTCAAACTGTACAATCGCATTTGCGGAATGACCGGGACGGCCATGACGG
>JBJHCD010000413.1:0-5804 GCA_050485845.1 Pirellulaceae bacterium
AAGTCCCGCCAACAAGGTCGACGCATCGTCCGTAAGACGCGTCTCTCGTAGCGCGAGATGCTTCAGTTCCGGCAACTGGCTGAGAGAACGTACTCCCTCGTCCGTAACATTAGGTGACCGCAGCTCGAGAAACTGCAGTTTCAGCAACTGCCCAATCAGCCGAAGTCCGTCGTTCGAAATCGTGGCATTCCCAAGTCGCAGGATCTCCAAGTTCTGGCAATGTGCAATCCCCGCCAGCGTCACGTCGTCGTCGATGGCCGCCGACCGAATATGGAGGTGGGTGAGTCCGCCGATTCGCGGTAGCGCCTGCAATCCTTCGTCGGTGACGTCCCATCGGCTAAGCTCAAGGGACTTCAGCTGATCCCAGGTTGCCAAATGGTTCAAGGTGTCATCGGTGGCGGCCTGTCGCCATCCGAGGTCGATTCCGAACGGCACCGACGGATCGGGCAACGAGGCGAGCAGTTCATCGTTCCAGTCCGACCCGTGAAACACCGGAACGCCGTCGTTGCGCTGAGAATAGATGTAGATGGATCCCGTGGCCGGATCGGTCCGGCGCCAGGAAACAGTGAAACCCGCTGCTTCCCAGGCCTGCAAAACCTCGTCCGTCGGCGTGGGAGCGGTTGATTTGGGGGCAGCCGGTGTCGGAGTGGTCGGTGTCGGAGTGGTCGGTGTCGGAGTGGTCGGTGTCGGAGTGGTCGGTGTCGGAGTGGTCGGTGTCGGAGTGGTCAGTGTGGGAGTGGTCGGCGTGGGAGCAGCCGGCGTGGGAGCAGCCGGCGTGGGAGCAGCCGGCGTGGGAGCCGTCGGTTTGGTATCCGCTTCCTCGGGAATCCTTGGAACCGGGATGACAGGAGGAGCCTTCCGCCGGAACGGATTCGATTCCATGGCTCGCACCGAGAGACCCAGGCGGCTCTTGCCACTGGGCTTCAGCTGTTCAAACCGCACTCGATGCGTGCCGGCCTCCAGACGCACCATCGCGGAATGCTGTAGTACGGGCCCCGGCTTCCAGTGGTCAATGACCACTCGGTCGTTCACCTTCACGCGTACGCCGTCATCCCCAATCGACTCAATGCGATAAAAACCACCCTCGGACTGAAAGGCCCGCTGCCCGATCACGATGTAGTGCTCCTGCGGCGTATTCCGCAAGGGACTGCGGCCACTCGGCCAATTCCATGAGATTTCATCCAAGTCGTCGACGGCAAAAGCCCGAGTTCCCTTGGGGGGCACCTCCGCGGGCGCCGCCCCATGCTCCTCAGGCCGATACGCATAACCGGCCACCTTCCAAGGTGCTCGCCAATTCGGCTCCACCTCCTCTCGCGACTCCCCTTCCAAACGCCGCGGCACCTGCACAACCAACTCGAACTGCGTGCTTCCCTCCGGAGGATAGCTGAACTGAATCCGGACCCCATCCTCCTCGTACTGGTACAGCAGATCGGCCTGAGGCTGAATGCCATACGCATGGATTCGGGCTCGCTGGAAATCGGCATTGGGGGAGAAGAACTGAGTTCTCCCCGAGTTGGGCAGGTGCGGGTCAGATTTCGGCTTCCAAGCATGGCCGTTGACATGAAGCGTCGGATCCGTGAAGTGGAGGTTGGTCAGCTCAAGCCCCTCGCCGCTCAGCTTGATCTCGCACTGGTCAAGCTCGGTTCCAATGATCCGAAGTTCATCAAATTCGACGGCATAGGTCTCTTCGACCTTCCGGGACAGAGCTGGGTGGATCCAAACACCAACGGCCGCATCTTGGCCGCGATCCGCCCGTTCGGCAACCAGTTCCAGCACCTGCACTCCCCGCACGTCAATGCCGATACCATGATACTGGTGGTCACGGAGGATGCTTGAGCGAAACAAGGTCCGGCCATCACCGATAATCGCGAATGCCATGGCGCCATGATGGTCTTTAGCCAGGCGAAATTGGGTAGAAAAGACCGCCCACTGACCGCCGATCTCCAGCCGATGCCGCCCGCCAGGCGCGGTGACCAGACCCCGCGGCGATGTCTGCTGGGGAAGGTCGCTGGGCCCCGAGTAATCCAGGTTCAATGTCAGCAGATCGACCGATTCCTCCTCCGGTCCGACCTCGGCCAAATCTCGCGTCGGCATTCGGTCCGCGGGGAACATGCCGTCGCCGGGCTCGGCCGGGGTCAAGTCGAAGGTCCCTCGGCTGGCGATGGAAATCCAGTTTGGCATTTCGTCGTGGAAAGGGGGAGGATTGGCCGGATCTTCCCCTGAGAAGTCGCTCGAACCGATTTCATCTTCGTCGCGAGACTGCTTTCCCTTGGCCTCCGCCGCGCTGGCCAGCCGCTTCCAATCCTCCTCGCTCGGCTCCCTGTTGCTCGCCAACCAATGCAGGCCCCGACCCGAAGAGACGCAAAGCTTGCCAAGCCGCTGGCTGAAACTCAATGCCAGGAAAGGGAACTCCGTTCCAAGTCCAATCTGCTCAGTAGCATTCGCGTCTCGCTCGGGTCGAAGCTGAACCAATTCGAATAGATACGCTGGATGCAGGACGCTTACTCCATGGTCGGTCGAGACGAATAGGCGACGGCCGTCGGCGCTGAACCTGGGCGAATGAGGCCGGCGACCTCCTTCTGGAACCCAGATCCCCCGATCTCGCAAGTCATCCGCTCGCAGCATGACCAAACTGGGCAAGACAGATCCCGGATTTTCGCACTTTACCGCTTGATAAACCTTGGAAACGGGGAAACTGGATGTTCGTACTTTCGTCTCTGGAACGACTATCGAAACCGTGTATGTTCTTGTACCAGTTCGCGTCTCGCTGACAAATTCCGTTTCTTGTCTCTCGTATTCAGTCAGTACCCCTTCTGAATTGCAAACAAAATTGTTTGTAATGGTCCGAGGCTCACAGACGATGTAGCTGAATTCCTCCGTTCTCGTTTCAAACACTGGCTTGTAGACCGTCTCTTCAACCTGCTGCACCACCGTTTCGAACACATGACGACTTCCGTCAGTCGCCACGAAAACCAGAGTCTCGCCATCGGGGGCGACGCGCAACTCGGTGGGAATGCCTTGTGAGCAGGTGTGGATCGTGACGGGTGTGTCGCTGCCAAGCCGCCACTGGATGACCTGCCCATCGTCGCCGCTGGAGTAAACAAAGTCGCCCGAAGGGTGGAAAGCAACCGAGTTGACTCGAGTTCGATGCGATTGCCAGCGATGAACCACGCTCCCGTCATCGCTCGCGAAGAGAATCACATCCGCCGGATCAGAGTTCGCCCAGCCTTCACTGCTGCTCAACCCAGCCACCAGCAGTTGGCCATCGGGTGAGTAGGCCAAGGCATGGACGGGACGAGATACCGACGGCCAGGTTCCCAGCGATTCACCACCGTCGGCAGACCAGAATGAAATAACTCCCCGTTCGTTCCCCGTGGCGATGGCATTTCCTGACGGATGATACGCCACCGCACTAAGTGGGGCAAAGCCGCCACCCCAGTCGTCGTAAACGTCCGATGCGGATACTGCGTCGCGGTCTACGTCGGTTTCGGAGTCGACAACGGGAGCTGACGGAATGGGAGCGGCCGCTTGCGTGTAGTTGGACCACTCGAGCGACTGCGTCTCTTGGTCCCAGAGTGAAAGTTCTCCATTCGACAAGCCGACGGCCAGGTAACGCTGATCGGGCGACCCTGCCAAACACATCACGGCGGCGTCTTGCGGAATGGAATTGCCCATCCCGCGGATGACTTGCCTCACATCCCAGACCAGCATTTTCAGGTCCGAGTCGATCGGATCGTCTCCAAACATGGAGACTAACGCGACGAGCAACTGGCCATCCGCATGGAGCGAGATATCGCTTACGTACGGAAAGTTTGTCGGCAGGGCGACCGGATAGTTGTTCTCCCCCTGAACAATTTCGATCTGATTATTCCGCCGGACGACCGCGAACGTTTCCCCCGTGGGAAGTTGGGAGATGAGTTCTTGCGGATACCGAGGACCACTCCATCCATGCCGCGGCACGTTGCTGGCAATCAATTGATCAGGTACGTCAGGAACGACGGGTTGCAATCGCATTTCGTTGGAAGAATCAATGACGACCAATTCGTTCATTGATTGGCTGACCGCCACCATGTCGGTCCCCTCGGGAAGCGTCATCATCACGCTCGCCGTCATGGTGGAAGGTGAAAACTTGACGACCTCGCGTTCCGCCCCATGCAGGACTTGTCCGTCGGGGGCATACCGAACGACATCCTCGCGCGCCGCCGTTAGAAACAAGGCCCACTCCGAGTCGGGCGTGAACAGGACTTGCTGTAGAGGGGCCGGCACCGATTGGATTAACTGGCCGCTCTCGCGATCCCAAAACTGAACCGCTTCTTCTTCCTGGTTGTAGGCGGCCAACCAGCGGTCATCCGAAGAGACGGTAAGAAACTTGAGACGCGACGTGGGAATCTCCAGACGAGGTAACTCGGTCGAGTCCTCATAGTTCCAAAACCGAATCGCGCGGCCGTCGATGAATGCGAACACGGGCAGGGTGTGAAGCGGATACAACTGGAGACGTTCCGCCTCGAATGATTCGGATCGGATCGTCGCGTTGTATAGGGGCTTTCCCGTGGCCAAGTCATGAATGGAAACCGGCAGTTGCGTGTTGGAGGGGGCTCGCGGCGTATCCAACTCATCGGCTGGAACGGGGTGGGAATACGGCCGTTCGACCACCGCGATACGCAGGCCCATCGGCAGGGCGAGCACTTCCGTGCTCCCGCGGAATCGTGAACCCAATTGCCACTGGTGAACCGGCGGCGCAGCGGTGGCGGCGAGATACTGGTGTTCCCAGTGGCGATACGGCTCGGGGACTTCCTGGAGCAGATTGTGAGCGACTTGCAAATTGAGTCCCTCCACGCTCCGCGCGGCCTTGTTCAGCTTGCGGGAATAGCCGATCCAACGCGCTCGCTCGATCGCCGCCAGATCACTCTCCTCGTCCAGCGGCTCCGTCTCGTCATCCAATAGCAGCAGATCCCAGTCGTCCCGGCCTGTTATTCCACCCACCAGACGAGGTCGGTCCACCGGGACGAACGTTGTCCCCGACGATTGCTGGCCATCCCGTGATATGCCGCGAGCGATGATTTGCCCCCGGACGGCGAAGATTGTGGAGATGACGAATAACACCAGGAACGTCGTGACCGTCGCCGCCAGCCAACTCGCGACGCGCGGGTTCCGCTTGGAAAAGTGCCGAGCCCGTTCGACAAGTCCAATCCAGCGTCCTCGAATCAGATCGCCCGCCAGGAAGCGGTCGAGGTCGTCCGCCAAATCCGCACAACTGTCGTAGCGATTCCAGGCGTCATGTGCCATCGCCTTGAAGCAAATGGCATCCAAATCGACGCCGACCCGCGGATTCCGCTCCCTGGCCCGAGGAGGATCGGCCGCCTCCAGCGCGCGGAGGATCTCCATGGCGTCGCCTGAATGAGGTCGCTCACCGGTGAGCATCTCGAACAGCGTCACCCCCAAGGCGTATTGGTCAGCCGCCGGCCCCACCGACACGCCTCCGATCCCCGCCTGCTCGGGAGCTAGATAGGCCGGCGTCCCCGACCGGGAGTAGGCCTGCTCCCGCGCCTGGTCTTCATCGCGGCGGTCCACCGCCAAGCCGAAATCCGTTAACTGCGGACGACCATCCTCTCCCAGCAAAACATTCCCCGGCTTCACGTCGCGGTGCACTAGGCCCTGCTGATGGGCGTGAGCAAGTCCTCGAGCCAGATCGCGGACCAGCGTGGCAGCCTCTCGCTGATCGATTTCCCCCTCCTCCATTCGCTCGGCCAACGTCGGCCCCAAAATCAGCTCCGACACCACGAACGGACGCCCCTCGTGGATGT
>JBJHCD010000414.1:0-5801 GCA_050485845.1 Pirellulaceae bacterium
GCGGCGATGCCGGTTGGTGTCCGTGCTTATCATCCCACCTCAGAGTTAACTGAAATTTCCCCAGAAAGCAACCGGGGAAGAAGTCTATCGCCGGTTGCGGTGAGAGCGACCGATTCTTCATCAATCGTTTTCATCTGGGCGAATAGATTGTCGGTCGCTTGTGCGAAGACTTTGGCGATTTCCTTCGGCGGCGTCACTAGCGGAAACGTGTTGAGACAGTCCGCTGGCGCGCGTTGTCGCCCAGATGTACCGGTCATGTTGGCAATGAGGTGCTGTCGGAAGTCGTTTGTTCGGGCCAGCAGATAGGCAAACACCGGTGGAAGTGGCGGTCTTGGGCGAAGGACAATGTACTCAGTCGATCCCGCTCCAACTTCGCCATCGGACAGGAAGTCAACGTAGGCCGTCTTGCCGTTCTCAAGACAAGGCGTGATTCGTGCGACGAGCGTGTCGCCGTTGACAAACTTTGTTCCTGATCCATACGCCCGGTGCTCCCAGGCAAGAGCACGCGCAGACCTTGTCGGCATGTTCGCCATTTCCAGCCATGGAACGACGGTTCCTTTTGCAAGTGAGCGAGTCGGATTAATCTCGATGGCGTCAGGGACCGTTCCCGCCCTCCAACCCTTCGGAATCTCCCCGATTGTAGACTCCTCAAACCCATCCGGGAACAGTTCGGCGATTTCAGGGGCCATGCGGGGCAGGGCGCGGCGGGAGAGTTCGGCATTGCTGAGCTTGGGGTGCTGGCGGCGCAAGCGGGCTTTGGCGTGGACGGGGTCGAAATCGACGAACCAACTCCGGAACAGCCGCCGTGCAACCGCCTCCAGCGTCTCATTCATCCGCCGGTTCAACTCGATCTTGTCGTCCAGCGTGCCGAGGATGTCGGCGATACGTTGTTGCTCCTTCAATGGTGGAATTCGTAGCGGTAGTCGTTTAAGTACGCTTTCGTTTAGATTGGGCATTACAGCCCCAACAGCATGCGTCCGAAGCCATTCCCGAGTGATGTCGCAGATCAGGTAGAACGATAGAAAGACAGGATCAACGTCTTTCGATTGGAGCCGAAGGAGAATTGCGCCCGTACCACAAATCGAGTCAATATGGCTGGGCTCGACAATTGCGGACAAGCCAGTTGCTTGGATTCCGCGACGTGCAAACAAGATGTCGCCGACCTTCAAGCGATAACGCGAAAGTGATTCCGCCTTCTCCGCCGAGATTCGGGGAAGCTCAGTTCCGGTTATCCGCCGCCAACCAATTGCCTCCGTAGGTACGACTGTCACACCCACAGGACAATAGTCGTATGAATGCAACTGCGAGCCGAAAGGTCCGGTCTGGATGATTGCCTTCTGATGGTCCACAAGGTCGCCGAGTGTGATGTCTTGCCAACCATTACTTGCCATGCTTCACCTCCGGAAGGAGACAAAGCACGGCTCCAACCCGACGGCTGGTCGCCGTGGATGATTGCTGCTGCCGGTGATGGAATCGAACGTTAGTCATTTTCTCTCGCAAATGATTTTGAAACACGGAGGCACAGAGACCACAGAGGGTTTTGTGGGCTGGTTTCTCTGTGCCCTCTGTGCCTCTGTGTTTTAACCTTCTACTCGTATCCATTGATTATTCGGTGGACTCCGTCGACTAGCTTGACTTCATGAAAGTTGATCAGGAGCCCGATTCGCAGGCCCAGCAGTCTCAAGTGAGACAAAGTCTGGGCTTTGTCGACCGGGTGAATTGCCGATTTGGCTTTCAGCTCGACGACGACTGATCGATTCACCAGCAAGTCGGCTCGAAATCCGCATTCCAGGTGGATGTCGTCATAGATGACTGGTATGGGCTGCTCCTCGGTCACCTCGAAGCCTCGCTTGCGCAATTCGTAGGCAAGGCAGACTCGATAGGCCGACTCCAGCAGACCGGGACCAAGACGGCGGTGAACCTCGATCGCCGCGCCAATGATCGCGGATGTCAATTCATTGATGTCCATGATCTCGTCAGTTTCAGGTGCAGAGAGTTGGAGACAATGAGGCACCGAGGACACAGAGCGAGGTATTCGCGGAGCCGCTCGGTGGCCCAAATGCGGAACTGCGTGCCGCGGTGCGAGCGGACGCGGTAGCCGACCGAAATGATGGCGTCGAGGTTGTCGTGTTTGAGCGATCGCTCGACCTGTCTGCCCCCCTCGGATCGAACTTGTAAGAAATCCTTACAGGTTGCCGGCTCGGCCAACTTCCCTTTGTCGTAAATCGCGGCGATGTGCTTGGTTATGTTTTGCGGTGTCGCCTGGAACAGCTCGGCCATATCGCGCTGCGTCAACCAGACGGTCTCGTGGGCCATGCGGACGTCGATCCGGGTACGGCCGTCCTTGGTCTGGTAGAGGAGAAACGCGCCCGAGTCGTCGGGGGCTGGTGCCGGAAGGTTGTGGGTCATGGGGATCCCCTTCGCGAGCGTTTCGACGTTCTATTCTTTGTCGGCTTGCGCCGCGGGCCCTTCTTGGACTTCGTCACGGGCTCGGTGGCACGCAGTTCGGCTTCGATCTGCTCGACGGTCGGCAACGCCGATTGCAGGCTCTTGGGAAGCGCCCGCGTGAGTTCGTAGCTGGAAACGCCGATCGGCTTGTCGATGCCGGTGAGGGCATATTCGGCTAGCACGTTGTCTTTGGTCTGACAGAGAATCAGCCCGATGGTCGGGTGGTCCTGCTCGTGCCGCAGTTGGTCGTTGATGACGTTGCAGTAGAAGTTGAGCTTGCCGGCGTACTCCGGCTTGAACGGGCCTGTCTTCAGGTCGATGACGACGAATGCCCGCAGCCGCAGGTGATAGAACAGCAGGTCGATGTAGAAATCGTCCTCGCTGACCGTGACGCGGTACTGGCGACCGACGAAGGCGAATCCTCGGCCGAGTTCGGTTTCGAGTTCCCTCTCGTGGAACGGTTCGTCGAGCGTGAGAAAGTCGAAGATGTACGGGTCTTTGAGCGTCTGCTGAACCAGATCGGACTGCGGAGCGGGAAGTTGCTGCTCGAAGTTGCTGACGGTCTTGCCCGTGCGCCGATGGGCTTCGGACTCGATCATCAGCGTGAGGACGTTGCGACTCCAGCCGTTGGCCAGCGTCTGCTCCATGTACCAGCGGCGGACGCCCGCCTCTTTGACCTTGGTCATTAGGTGAACGTGATGCCCCCACGGGACCGACCAGAGCAAAGAGTCTTCCGACGGTAGTTTCGCCACGGCTTGTGGCGATTTCTCGGCGGTTTCCAATTGTGCAACAGGCTGTTGCACAAATTGGGACGGGTGCGGGTAGTCTCGGTAGAAGGCGAGCATCGACTTGATGTTGCGCTCGGAAAACCCCTTCAATTCGGGCAGTTCGTTGCGAAGCTCGGTCGACAGACGAGGAATGACGGAGGCTCCCCAGCCCTCCCGCTGCTGACGGTTTTCGATCATGCGGCCGATGTCCCAATACAGCCGGATCAACTCGGCGTTGACCGAGAACATCGCCTGCGTCTGGGCCGTCTGGATGCGCAGCTTCACCTCGCCGAGCAGGTCCGCAAACCCACTCGGAAGCGACGATGCCGAAAAGGGAAGCCGCTTCTTCTTCATGGCGACTCCTTGCCAGTCAAGCCGAGGCTGGCCAGGTTCTTGAGGATCGCCTTTTCCAGCTTGGCCGATTCCTTGAACTGCTCCTTGAGCTTGGCGGTGAGTTGCTCCATCCGCTCGTCGAAAGGCATGTCGTCGTCGTCTTCGGTTTCCGCGGCGCCGACGTAGCGGCCGGGGGTGAGGACGTGCCCGTGGCTGGTGATGTCCTCCAGGCTGGCGCTCTTGCAGAAGCCGGCGATGTCGGCGTATTTGCCGGCCCCCTTCTCGCCGCGCCAGGCATGGTAGGTCCTGGCGATGCGGGCGATTTCCTCGAGGGAAAGCTCGCGGTGCGTGCGGTCGACCAGGGCGCCGAGCTTGCGGGCGTCGATGAAGAGGGTCTCGCCGCGGCGATCGCGGAATTTGCCGTTCTTCTTGTTGCGGGCCAGGAACCACAGGCAGACGGGAATCTGCGTGGTGTAGAAGAGTTGGCCGGGCAGGGCGATCATACAATCGACCAGGTCCTTCTCGATCAACTGCCGGCGGATTTCGCCCTCGCCCGACTGGTTGCTGCTCATCGAGCCGTTGGCCAGCACAAAGCCGGCGATGCCGCTGGGGGCGAGCTTATGCACCATGTGCTGCACCCAGGCGTAGTTGGCGTTGCCGACCGGCGGGGCGCCGAACTTCCAGCGGGCGTCTTCGCGCAGCCGGTCCCCGCCCCAGTCGCTGATGTTGAACGGCGGATTGGCCAGGATGAAGTCGGCCTTAAGGTCCTTGTGCAGGTCGTTGTGGAAGGTGTCGGCGTTGTGGGGGCCGATGTTGCCGTCGATGCCGCGGATGGCCAGGTTCATCTTGCACAGCCGCCAGGTCGTGTTGTTGCTCTCTTGCCCGTAGATGGACAGGTCGCCGACGCGGCCGCCGTGGGCCAGCACGAACTTTTCCGATTGCACGAACATACCGCCCGAGCCGCAGCAGGGGTCGTAGATGCGGCCCTTGTAGGGCTCGATCATTTCCACCAGCAGCTTGACGACCGACTGCGGCGTGTAGAACTCGCCGCCGCCTTTGCCTTCGGCGTTGGCGAATTTTCCCAGGAAGTATTCGTAGACGCGGCCGAGGACGTCCTTGCTGCGGCTCTCGGCATCGCCCAGGCCGATGGTGCCGACGAGGTCGATCAACTCGCCCAGCCGCTGCTTGTCGAGCGATGCCCGGCCGTAGTCCTTGAGGAGCACGCCTTTGAGCGAGGGGTTGTCCTTCTCGATGGCGGTCATGGCGTCGTCAATCATCTTGCCGACGGTCGGTTGTTTGGCGCCCGCTTGGAGCTTGGCCCAGCGGGCGACCTTGGGCACCCAGAAGACGTTTTCGGCCAGGTACTCGTCGCGGTCCTCGGCGTCGGAGTATTCGTCGTCGGCGAGCTGGTCGTGCAGTTCCTGGAAGGCGTCGGAAATGTACTTGAGGAACACCAGCCCCAGCACGACGTGCTTGTACTCGGCGGCGTCCATATGCCCGCGGAGCTTGTCGGCCGCCGCCCACAGTTTCTCCTCGAAACCCAGGTTGGCTCCGTTGCCGTTTTTCTTGCTGCCGTTGGACCTACGCTTACCCATGCCGCTGGCCTTGCTGTGGGGTGGCGCACCCCGCATTACGGGGGCATTCGTTGAGGATCGCCATTTTACTGGTTGGGACATTGAGCGGACACCCTTGGCGAGTGGGTGAAGTTGGGCTCATTTCACCGACAGCGTAACCGAAGCCGGTGACAGGTTGGGTCACGGGGTGACGGAGTTTTCTGAGCCCGCGGGGAGGTATTCGAGCTACTGGCAGCAGGCCCCGCGCCTGACGAATGGCCAGGGGGCCCTGAGAGTTGTGCAGCTTTGGCCACGATGCGGTGCTGATTCGGTGTGATCGCCCACCCCGTGTTTTGGGCAGTGTGAGGCATATCACAGAGAATGAGACCGCCGTTCCTGTTCCATGTCTTTGAGTGATCTCCCGACAGGCTTTCCGCGTCCGGCCGAGGCAAGCCCAGTTGCGCCTGGGAGCGGATCGCCTGGGCGGTGATCGTGTCGGACCCGATCCCCCCCGCGAGCTGGTACACGAATGACCGAACCTCTTGCAAGTGCCCCTGGCCACCTGGACCTTGAGGCCGCCGTGGCCGCCCGCTATGCGGCCGCCGCCGAGCAGCGCGAAGAGGCACTTTGCTGTCCCGTGAACTACTCGTCCCGGCACACGGCCATCCTGCCCGATGAGATCCTCGAACGTGACTATGGC
>JBJHCD010000415.1:0-5782 GCA_050485845.1 Pirellulaceae bacterium
GGATAGGGGAGTCAGGTGATGCTCGACAAGCGTTTTCCAGAATTCGACAGCCGATTCTCGGGGCCCGTCGCCACATTCGGGCCCGTCGTGTCACTGGGGCCCATCGCCTCACGGGGACTCGTCCTTTGGCGGAGGTTTGTGCTTTTCTGTTGCCTTGTGTCGGTCGCCGTTCCTGCCGGAACGTTTGCGGCCGAGGATTGGCCTCAGTTTCGAGGGCCTACTGGCGACGGGGTCTCTCAGGCCGAGGGGACGCCTGTCCGTTGGGGAGGATTTCTGCGCCCTCCTGCTTGGCAAGTTGATATTCCCGGAAAGGGTTGGTCTTCTCCGCTGGTCGTGGATGGCAAGATTTGGCTCACGTCGGCCGAGCAGACCGCACTGGACCAGGAGGCCATGACGGAGAAACTGGCGAGCCATCCTTATGGCGACGAGGAGTTTCAGACGCATGCCTCCATCACGTTGTTGGCCATCGAGCTGGACGCTCGAGAGGGCCGGATTCTGCGGCGGATCGAACTGGCGACCATCGACGATCCCCCTCCCATCCACTTCACCAATAGCTACGCCTCACCGACCCCGGTCAGCGACGGCGAGCGACTTTACTGTCACTTCGGGTCCCTCGGCACGTTCGCCCTGGAGATGTCCACGGGCGAAATCCGATGGCAACAGCGATTTGACCTGGATGATATCACGGGACCCGGAACCTCCCCCATCTGGGATGATGGCCGGTTGATTTTGGCCTGCGATGGAGTCGACGACCAATTCGTCGTTGCGCTCGATGGAGCGACCGGAAAAGAACTCTGGCGGACGCCACGTCCCTCTTTGGAGGAGGCGGATGCCAAGCATCGCCGGTCATTCAGCACGCCGCTGGTCTTTGAGCAGCAGGGGCGCAAGCAGTTGGTCGCCCCGGCAGCGCGATGGATCGTTAGTTACAACCCCGAAACGGGTGAAGAACTCTGGCGAGTGGACTCGGGGGAGGGGAGGCACGCGGCGGTTCCCCGTCCGGTCTATCGCGATGGAGTTGTCTATGTTTGTAACGGGTACCCCAAACCGGAACTGTGGGCCATTCGGACGGACGGCCATGGGGATGTCACCGATACTCATGTCCTCTGGACCTGCACGCGTCAGGTCCCGGAAATCTCCTCCCCGCTAGTCACCGACCAGCATGTCTACTTTGTCTCCACCGGAGGAGTGATGAGCTGCCTGGAGCGAGAGTCGGGAGAGCAACTCTGGCAGGAGCGGTTGGAGGGGACATTCGTGGCCAGTCCGCTGTTGGCTGACGGGAAGCTGTACTTGACCAACGCGGAGGGAATGACTTGGGTACTGCGGCCCGGGGAGACGTACGACGAACTGGCGTGCAACATGCTTCGCGTGCAATGCCTGGCCTCACCGGCGCTCTACGGTAGCCACCTGCTGATTCGCAGTCATCCCACGCTGTTCTGCATTCGTGGCCAAAGCGAGGGGGATCTCGGACGCCAAGGGACCAGTGATGGACGAAATGTTGTCAGGGTGGCTGCCGAGTGACCAGTTATCTTGTCGGCTGTGTGAATTGTGGACAGCGCCTCGACGGCCAACTCGGAAATTTCCCCAGGTAATTGTCTCATCTTGAGACAGCCGTTCTCGCTCCGAGACGACAAGAACTCCTGTCCGAGACCTTCAACTGGATATCTAGGGCGACCAGGCAGGCTAGGTGGAGGCTTGCTGAGGGCTCCGGAATCTTTCTGGAAAAACTTGAATAAATTCTGGCGAGTGGTCCACGAATTGCCTTCTCGAAAACGCCATGTGCGGCCAAGTCAAGTTGTTCAACCTTGGACTTAGGTGGACTTGGCCCAACCACGAGAAACGGGAGTGCGGCATCCGCCGGCCCTAGGTCTTGATCTGGTCGAATCAAGGAGGAAAGTCACATGTTGGTTCTGAGCCGAAAGAGTGGCGAGGCGTTGGTGATTGGCGATAACGTCAAGGTTTACGTCAGCCGCATTCTGGGCAACCGAGTCACCTTGGCGATCGAAGCGCCACAGGATGTTCACGTCGTCCGGGGCGAACTGGAAGTTTCGCTAGACGACCTGATGGGGAATAACTCGGGTAAGAAATCCCGCGGGGGCCGGAAGGTCACCGCTTCGGTGGCAACCGCGTAATTTCCCCAAGGGATCGCAATGGAGCGCGGGCTGCATTGTGTCTTGGGGCCCGAGTGGTCCCTCCCTGCAAGAAAAAAATCCCCGTTTCGAGAAATCGTCATCTCTCATGATGGGCGAATCCAACGCGGCCGAAACTAGCGACGGGCGAAGCTTTCTCCCAATTGTACGAGGGAGACGGCGATGTGACCCGAGAAGCAGACATCGACATCGGTTCCCGGCTGACGTTGGCGGTGTTGATAGGAGCCAGCGTAACGGTAGCCTCCTTCCCCCGTTCGGAACGAAACGGCCAGGGGGTGGGGGTCCAGGGGACAAAAGATAATCTTGGGCTGATCTGGATCGGGAACATCCGGAAAATTCACGTTCCAGAAACCGCCGCTTGGTAAGGTCCGATCCAGGAGCAGCGGCAGGACTCGCTCGGTCATCCGCAGACTGACGTCCCAGTTTCTCACTTGGCGGTCTTGCCGATACTGAGAAAAGGCGATCCCAGGCTTCCCCAGCAGCGCGGCTTCCCGCACGGCGGCGACCGTACCCGACATGAACGTGTCGACGCCGAGATTGCCGCCATCATTGATGCCGCTCAGCACCCACTGAACGTCATCCAGCAGAGTGACCAGTCCAAGTCGAGTGCAATCGGCCGGAGTCCCCGCCACTTGGAACTGGTGTTCCGCGATTTGTTCCAGTTGCAGTTCCCGATCGGTGGTCGTCTGATGCCCGCAGCCCGAGTAGGGGGTGGCCGGAGCGACCACCGTCGATGTGCCGAAGGACTGGGCCAATTGAAAGAGGGTCTTGATCCCCAACGCTTGGATTCCATCGTCATTGGTAATCAGAAATCGCTTGGTCACGAAAGTAGGTATCTCCAGTGGGGGACAGGTTCCGGCGGGCCCTGGTTTCAGGAGTGGTTGGTTCAGGAGGTTTGGATCAGGAGGTTTGGATCAGGAGGTTTGGATCAGGAGGTTTGGATCAGGAGGTTTGGATCAGGAGGTTTGCGTTGCGGCTCGTTGGATTCCCAGGTTCAGGAATTCGGCCAATTCGACGAGGGCCGTGATGGGCCGCGTCAGATTGGTGTGATGGATAAGGATCGTTTGCCCCGAGGCTACTCGGCCGTGGGGCAGGGGGCCGATCTTTCGGCATCGCCGTTCACTCTTCCGAGTGAACCCGCGAAAACCCTCGCCGATTCTCCACGAATGCCGCGCATCTTTTTCTTGGGAGAGTTCCGCCAGGGACTGCAGCAGCAGGGAACGGTCACTCACTGGGCCTTGTGTCGGCAGGAGCCAGCCGAGCTTGTAGTAACTGGGAAAGCCCCGATCGGTGGACACGGCGAGTTGGCCGGGGATTCGCCGGTTTTGCAGTTCGGCTGCCAAGGTCGTGGCGGCTTGATAGCGGTACTGATTTCGTTGTGCGAGCTGGTTGACTTGGGGGAGTAGAATGGCCGCCTGTATCTCGCTGAGGGGAAACGCGTGGTTTCCCTGTTCGCAGTAAATCTTTGCCCGCTGCAGCACGTCGGCTTGGTTGGTGAGTAGCGCACCACCTCGGCCGGCAGTCAGCAATTTGCTGCCGCCGAAACTGAGCGTCCCGGCGTCGCCCCAGCTTCCTGCGGGTCGGCCCTGCACGGTCGCTCCAGTGGCCTGGGAGGCATCTTCCACCACGGCCAGTCCATGCCGCCGGGCAATGGAGCAGATGGACTCCATATCAGCGAGGCTGCCATGAAGGTGCGAAACGAGGACTCCCTTCGGCCGACTTTCACGCAATGCTTGCTCCACCTGTTCGGGGTCGAGCGACCAGGAGTGGGGCTCGATGTCCACCAGGACGGGATGGGCCCCGATGGCTTCGATCGCTCGGAAATTACCTGGGAAGTCGTAGGCTGCCAGGAGGACTTCGTCTCCTGGGCGGATGCCGACCGAGCGGAGGGCGAGTTCGACGGCAAAGGTTCCCGAGCAGCAGCAGTAGGCGAACGAGACCTGGTGCAATTGGGCCAGCGCTTCCTCCAGTTTCGGGACATGGGGGCCATGGTAATCGGTCCAAGTTCCTTCCTGGATGGCCCGCCGAAATGCTTCCAGCACCTCGTGGTCTGCATGGATGGGTGAGTGGGGATCGGCGTCAGGGGAATCGTGTGTCACGGGAGCGGGGAGGTCTTGAGTGGGGACGATGGGGGCTGGACGTCGTGGGGTGGCTGGACGAGACTTGATTCGAATATCAAACAATCGCCAGACCGTCGGCATGGGTTGGAGGGTGGGGGAAGTCGCCAGGGTTCGCTGGTGAGTTGGTGCTCCCACTTGTGCTGTGACGTTGACGTTTTGAGCTGAGACGTTTTGAGCTGTGACGTTGGGGCTCGCCCGCGAGCCGATGTGGCGTTGGCGAACTACCGCGACGAGGCAAGTTGGAGGTTTCCTGATGCATTCCATTCGTTTTCAGATGGTAGGAGGATTCTTGGGTGCGGGCAAGACAACCGCACTGGCGGGGCTCGCTCGACACTACCTTCAGCGCGGCCAACGCGTCGCTTTGGTGACCAACGATCAGGCTTTGGGGCTGGTCGACACTCATTCGCTACGGAGCCAGGGGTTTGCGGTGGGAGAGGTACCTGGGGCCTGTTTTTGCTGCAAATTCAATGATCTGGTGACGGTGATGGGGGACCTGGGGGCAGCCGAAGCCCCCGATCTCATTCTGGCCGAACCGGTGGGAAGTTGCACGGACTTGGCCGCCACGGTGATCGAGCCACTCCGGCATCTCTATGCCGAGCGATTTCGTTTGGGGCCGCTGACCGTGCTGCTGAAGCCCGAGCATGGACGGAAGATTCTCGGGGACGAACCGGGACAGGGGTTCTCACCGAAGGCGGCCTATATCTTCCTCAAACAATTGGAGGAAGCGGACATTGTCGTGTTGAACAAGATTGACAAGCTGCGGACCGAGCAGCAGTTGGAGTTGCGGGAGTTGATCGAGCGGCGATTTCCCGAAAAGACCGTGGTTCCGCTCAGCGCGCGAGAAGGGACAGGGCTGCTCGAGTTGATTGAACTCATGGAGCAGCGAGAGCGAACGTCGTTTGAGCCGATGGAGGTGGATTACGACGTGTACGCGGAGGGCGAGGCCGAACTGGGCTGGCTGAATTGTCAAGCTTTCCTTCAGGCCCCGCCGGGCCGGCCGATTTCCGTCGATCCGCTGGTATGTGAATTGGTGCGGGAACTGAAGCTGGGACTGGATCAGATCTCGGCGGAACCGGCTCATGTCAAGGTACTGGCCCATGTGGACGGCGCGGCCGCGGTGGCGAATCTGGTCGGGTCGGATGTGGAGGTGGAACTGTCGCTCCCTTCGCAGGCGGAGGCTTCGGAAGTCGAGTTGGTCGTGAACGCTCGGGTGGCGAGCGCGCCGGAGGTTTTGGAACCGCTGGTACGGCGAGTCTTGGGGGAATTGGTGACACGACACGGACTTGCTCATGAGGTGCAAGGGATGCAATGTTTTCGCCCTGGGCGTCCCGTTCCAACTCACCGCTGGCCCGCTTCCAACTCGAATTGACCCGATAAAATCAAGTGTAAAAGTAGAAATTGGCTAATTCTCCCAGGAAAATTCTTGACACTCCTGGGCAATCGTCTAGAATCCGACCCTAATCGGGCGTTTGCGATTCACCGCATGTGATTCCGCGATGTCGTTTCGTTATGATG
>JBJHCD010000416.1:0-5780 GCA_050485845.1 Pirellulaceae bacterium
AGTGTCGATGGACGAGTTAGCTCGGCTGGCGGGCGTCGCCCCCTTGGAATTTCGCCTGCGGCACCTCCGTTCCGGACGTTTGAAGGAGGTACTCTTGGCGGCGATTGAGCGATTCGCGTGGGCTCGGCGAGCTTCCGAGTTGGCGGAGAATCACGGTTTGGGGATGGCTTGTGGGACGGAGAAGGGATCGTACACCGCCGCTTGCGTCGAGTTGGAGATGGTGGATGGGGCGCCGAGGATCGTCCATGTCTGTCAGGCCTATGAGTGTGGCGCGATTCAGAATCCCGACAATCTGCGGGCTCAGGTAGAAGGGTGCTTGGTGATGGGTTTGGGGGGAGCACTTTGGGAGGCGATGGAATTTCGGGAGGGGCGGATCCTGAACCCGAACTTTTCCAGTTATCGCGTTCCTCGATTTCGCGATTTACCTTCGATAGACATTCTGTTGGTGAACCGTCCCGATCTTCCTTCCGTGGGGGGAAGTGAGACGCCGATCATCGCCATTGCCCCGGCGCTAGCCAACGCCATCGGCCACGCCACCGGGGTCTATCCCCATTCGATGCCGATGTAGAACAGGCATCATGCCTGTTCTACGTTTAGCGCAAAGCGGCCCGTTTCTCGGCAATGAACTGGACGTGGTGGGGAATGTGCCGAGTGATGTTGCGGAGGAGCGTTTCCAGGGAAATCGGACCCGATTCGGAATGGACACCTTCGCGTTCAAAGTCACTGGGCGGAAGCGTGCGCAGAATGCGACCGACATGACGACGCACGGCAGTAATCAATTGCAGCTCCTCTTCCAGATCCCGCTCACCATAGGCCAGGCGCAAAGCAAAGAGATCGGGATTCCCCGCCAGAATCATCGGAGACTCCTCGGCAATCACCCGCTTCATTCGATCGGCATAAACCGGCTCGAAATCGGCCAGGTGACAGATGACTTGCCGAGTGGACCATTTACCGGGGACCGGCGCCGCGTCCAACTCGACACTCGTCATCCCCGCAATCGCTTCCCGTAACAATTCGGGACCGGCCACATACTCGTCAATCAGCGCGGCAAAATCCATTCGTACTGCCTTCTTCCGTTTAAGTACCGGTTAATTCCGTTCGAGAAATTTCACGCAAACCGGGGCGGGCACCTCGACAACCTCGCCCACGGGTGTCAAATCACCCGTCTCTTGGTCAATCTGGAATGTTACGATCGTTCCGGTCCCCTGGTTCGCCGCCAGCAAGAATCGACCAGTCCGGTCTATGCCAAAGTTTCGAGGCGTGCGGCCCTGCGTCGAGACATGACCAGCAGCTGTCAGTTTTCCCGTTTGCTCGTCCACTCGGAAAACGGCAATGCTGTCATGACCACGGTTCGAACCATACACGAACTTGCCCGAAGGATGGACCTGGACTTCCGCCGTGCTGAAGCCCGCCTCGACCTCGCCCGGCAACGTGCTCAGCGTCTGCACCTCGGTCAACGTCCCTTGTTCCGAGTCATAGGCAAATGCAGTCATCGTGCAGGTCATCTCGTTGATGACATAGGCGAATTTACCCGAGGGATGAAAGGCAAAGTGCCGAGGACCCGAACCGGGGGCCACCGTGGCAAACGGGGGATCATGCGCCTTCAACTCGGCACGCTCCGCATCCAACTGATAGACCAGGATCTTGTCCAAGCCCAAGTCCGCGGCAAAGGCAAAGCGGTTGTCCGGATCGACGTTGATCGAATGGGCATGCGGACCCGCCTGCCGCCGAGGATCAACACTTCCTCCCTCATGCTGCACCTTGGTCGCGGCCGGCTCCAATCGTCCCCCTTCGCCGATCGGCAACGACGCCACGCTGCCACCTCCGTAATTCGCAACCAACACCGCCTTGCCCGTGGCATCCACGACGATATGACAGGGCCCACCCCCCTCGGACGATTGGTCGTTCAAAAAGGACAACTCGCCCGACTCACGATCCAGGGCAAACGCGGCGACCGCTCCCCCTCGTCGCCCGCGAAATTCACCCGTCTCCCCCACGGCATAAACATAGTCGCCACTGGGATGCACCGCCAAGAAGGAAGGGTTATCGACTCCCTTGGCAACCCCCACCTTCTGCAACTCGCCCGTCGCGTTATCCAGACGGAATACGTAAATCCCCTCGCTCCCCGTCCCCTGGGTATAGGTCCCGACAAATACCCACTGAGATCCTTCCTCGTCGCCCCAGGCAACGGGACCATTCCCCATCATCACAAAAAACATGACCACCATGACCGCCATGCCGATGACCGCCCCTCCTCGACCTCCTTCCATGCCGACCACTTGGGCCCGCCTTCTAACCAGATTCAGGAACGACGGTCGAGTTGAGGTTGCAGGCAGCAGCATGAAGTCGGCCCTTGCAAGAGAGAATTCGAGACGGACAACGACAATAAAATCCAACAGAAAGAAAAGGGGAAGCGAGATCATGGTGATCATCGCTTCCTCATGTTCGTCACGGTTCTTGTTCGACCGGATCAGACCCGAGCCAGCGGGCCTTCACTGTCGCCGAAGCTTTCTACTTCGACTCCCATCCGGTCCAGCATCGACAAGTAGAGATTACAGAGGGGCACCATTCCCTTGTAGGCAAGATGACGTCCCGTCTCCAACGTCCCACCCGCACGGCCCCCAAGCAGAATGGGGAGGTTGTCGGGATCATGGCGATTGCCATCGGACATGCTCGAACCAAACAAGATCATGCAATTGTCCAGCAACGTCGAATCCCCTTCCGGTACCGCCTTGAGCTTGGCGAGCAGTCGAGCGTACTGTTCGACATGCCACGTCACAATCCGCTCGTACTGCTGGAACTTCTCTTCCTTGTTCTCGTGATGCGACAACTCATGATGCCCACCTTTGACGCCATCCAAGAAGGAAAAATTCCTCCCCGAGACGTCATTGGCAAACATGAACGAGGCAACTCGAGTCGCATCGGTCTGGAATCCCAGGACCATCAGGTCCAGCATCAAATCGACGTGCTCGCGGAAATCCCGCGGAATCCCGGGGCTCGGAACCGCCACCTGAGCATCCTCGAGTGAGGGTTGCCAACCGCGAGGCGTCGGCTCCATCGCGAACTGAATCCGACGCTCAACCGCTCGCACCGAATCCAAGTACTCGTCCATCTTGAACTGATCGTCACGCCCCAACCGAGGTCGCAGGCGCCGAGCATCCTCGAGGACGTAGTCCAACAAATTCCGGTAAGACTCCGACTTCTGACTATCGGACGAAATCTTGCTCCCAAACAGGCGCTCGTAAACCAGCCGAGGATTGATCTCCTTGGCGACGGGACGATTGGGAGTCTGCCAGGAAATGTAGGAACCATAAAGCCGAGTGTAACCGACATTGCTGTCAATGCCGCTGATCACCGGTTCGGTCCCCAACTCCAGCGAAGGAAGTGGAGTCAACTTGCCGACATGCTGGGCAATCAACTGATCGACCGAAATGCCGCCACTGCTGATGTCCTTCCCGGTCGTTTTGGTGACCGGCATCCCCGTGAGGAAGTTGGCCGTCTTCGCATAGTGACCGTCGCCGCCATGGCTGTTCTTCTTGTCGAGACCCGTGAGGACCAAGACGTCGTCCCGCAGGTCAGCCAGGGGCTGCAAGGAGGGAGTCAGCTGATAATCCTTTCCTTCCGCCTCCGGATTCCAGCCCTTCTCCCACACACCGTTGGGAAAGTAGATGAAAGCCGCTCGAACCGGCGGCTTGTCTTCCGCTGCGGCTTGCGCGTTTCGAGTCGCCAGGGACTCCAACCATGGCAAGGAAAGGGTAACTCCACAACCTTGCAAGAATCGGCGACGGCATACCGGTTGTCGAATTAGTTGTCGTTCACTCATCGGAGCTACCTCATTTCTTCAAAGCGTCGCGAACCCGCTGGGAAATGCCCCTCCGCCGGGGCTCTCTGGGCGGATCCGCCTTCTTGTAGTAGCGATGCTGAAACGGATAGCTCAAGGCAATCTCTTCCAGCAGCACCGCCGCACTGTCCTCGTTTTGGCTGAGACTTTTCAAAGTCTCATCGACCACACATTCGTCAAACTTGTTGAGCGGCCTCCCCAGGGCGAAGCCAAGCATCTTACGAACCAAGTGTTTACGAAATTCATCCTGGCGGTTCAACATCACGGCCTTCAATTCCTCCGGTCCCGTGAATTCCTCACCCGAAGGTAAAGTCCCCGCCGCGTCCACCGGATGCCCCTCGTCCTCCAGCCGCCATCGTCCAATCGCGTCGAAGTTCTCCAGTCCGAATCCCAAGGGATCCATCCGGTCATGGCACGAGGCACACTCGGCCTTCTGCCGATGGACCTCCAACCGCTGGCGTAGCGTCAAATTCTGGTCATGTCCCTCCTCCTCTTCCAGCTCTGGAACTCCTGGAGGAGGGGGGGGAACTCGGGAGCCAAGCAATTCCTCGAGAATCCATCTCCCTCGCAACACGGGACTTGTGCGTCTCGGATACGAAGTGGCGGTGAGAACTCCACCCATGGTGATCAGGCCGCCTCGCTGCCGGTCCTCAAAAGCGACTCTCTGCCAAGGGGCCTCCTCCGGCAGGTCGAGTCCATAGTGCCGAGCCAATCGGCCGTCGGCGTAGGTGTAATCGGCGTCCAAGAGTTCCGTGAGTGGTCGGTTATCGCGGAAGACGCCAGCGACGAAATCGATCACCTCATCCCGCATCCGCTCGGCCAAGTCCCGATCAAACTCGGGAAAAACCTCCACGTCGGGCTGAGCCGTGGCGGTGAAGTTCCGCAAATTCAGCCACTGCAGGCCAAAGTTTTCACCGATGGCTCGGGCCCGAGGGTCCTGCAACATCCGGCGAATCTCACCCCGCAATACCTCCGGCTCATACAGCGCCTCGGATTCCGCCAAGCTCAGAAGCGGTTCGTCCGGCACCGACGACCAGACCAGCAGGGCGACCCGAGTGGCAAGTTGGTAGGGGGAAAGTCGCATCACGCCCCCCTCCCAGTCTTCCGGCTCCGATTCCACCAGGAAGAGAAAATGGGGAGAGACGAGTACGGCCTTCATCGGTTCTCGAACCGACACCAGGAACGGCTGCTCGCGGTCACGAGCTGACTGGTAGAGCGTCAACAGCCGATCCAACTCATCGGACTCGAGCGGGCGGCGCCAAGCTAACCGCCCAAAAGCGGCAAGAATCGTTCTCGCGGCCGCCAGCGACTCCTCGGCGGAATCACCATCCGCCGATTCCGAGATTTCTTGTTCCGAGATTTCTTGTTCCGAGATTTCTTGTAATTTCTCCCACTGTGTGGATGGGAGGACCGAAAGAATCCGTTCCCGAGCTGCTTCGATCGCCTCCAGTTCGGCTCCTTCGATTCCCAATCCCCGCAACTGCTGCTCGTCCCAGGGGTCCGCCAATACCAACTCAATGGCGCGATCCGCCGCGGAAAGGTAGGTCTCCAGGTGAATTGTTGACGTGAAGAGGGCGTCGCCGACCGTGTCAAACCCTTCTCCTCCCGCGCCATCCGCCGGAGGTAGCTCATGCGGCAGCAACTCGACCCCCAAAAGGTCCCGCATGGCATTTCGGTATTCCAGGTGAGTCAGCCGCCGGCTCATCACAAACCCGCGATACCAACTTTGAGTCTCGTCCGAGGCCAACTGCCGGCACAAATCCTGATTCGGTCGCGAATCGACCCACCGGTGGAAGGTCGCCTTTTGGCGATCATTGAGACCGGGAGCCCCCTGGGGTGGCATCTCGTTCAGGCGCACTCGACGAGCAACTCGTTCCCAAGCGTCCAATGCGTCGGCCGCCGCCTCGCCCTCCGCGAATTTTTCCAGATTCAGCGCTCC
>JBJHCD010000417.1:0-5773 GCA_050485845.1 Pirellulaceae bacterium
CCACCAATTCAATAATCCGCTCGACCGGACGCGGAGCTTTGTCGGCAAAAAGTTCGAAAACCATGTCCCCATAGTTGCGGACGGAAATCCGGAGGCTCGGATTCCCCTCCGTCACCTCGGCCATCACCGTGCCGGGATTACTGCTGACCGCCGTAATGGTCAGCGGTCCACCATTGGGATCATAAGCTTCAATGGGAAGATGCAGCGGCGAACCAGCCGCGATCGTGATGTCCTGCAACGGGAAGAAGGAGGGGTTCACCCCCGTCGGAATCGGGACCTCGCTGCGCTCGGAAAGATCTTCCAACGACAGCACTCCGGTCGCCCGTGTCCCATCCGGAAACTCCCAAGTCGGGAAGGAGCTGATTTCTTCGGCTTGGCCGATCTCATTCAAGGTCCGATCCGGATTGGTCACCTCGATCATTTCCAGGTAACGGGCCCCAGCCCCCAGCAGTTCCTTCTGCTCCGTGCAGAACGGACACCAATCGGCACCGAAGAATTTCACGCCGGCATCGTTCAGCGCCTGGGCGAAGGCGACCAGATCGACATCTCCCTCCCCCTCGGCCTCCGCGGCCAGCATCTGAAAGGGCCCCATCTCGGCCCCCATCATTCCAGCCGGTTGGACCGGCCCGACCAAGACGGGACCGTCGGCTTGTCGAGCTTGCTGCCAGGCGGCAAGCGAGCCGACGTCCGCCGCCATCAACCACCTCGCTTCCAGAGCTTCCAGCTGGCAGTTCTGTCGCTTCTCCAGGTGACGCCTCCGCACAAGGCGACGGCGAGACCGGCGGCCTCGAGCGGATTGAAGGAGATGACTACCAAGCGAGGCGATCGCGGCAACATTCATGACTAACCGAATCCCGTAACTCAGAAGGGCTGATTGATGCTCTCAACGAACAGAAAAGGAGAGGGCGGTGCCTACCCGTCAAATATACGTCTCAAAGAGAAACTAGACTTCTCGAAGACGATACTTCTCGAAGACCAGTCTCCTCGAAGATCAGGGCTCCCTCCTCTTCATCGGTTCTCCAGCTATCCCCCGGACAACCTACCCAGCCGAAAAACCTCAAACCGGTTTCGCTTTTTCTAGTGTCCGCCGTAAAGCCGAAACTCCCATTGCGGGGGGTGCACAGGCTTTGGACGCGCGCGGAAGAGCGAAAGTTCCTTGGAAGAGAGGTCGGGCGAGGAGATTGGGGCGGACTTGTGGAGCAATGACAAGTCGCGGCGACCGGTTCAGGGCATGGGCCGGTAAAGGAGTTGAGGGGGGAGGCGGCGGACACGCCCCGTGGCGTCGATGCAGGCCACGATCGAGCGTCCCTCGACCAACAGATCGTCGTCACGAGTCAGCCGATACCGATGGATAACTCGAGCCCCCTTGGCGACTTCCACTCGAGTCTCCAGCAGAAGTAAGTCATCGAATTCGGCGGGAAGGTAGTAACGACAGTTCATTTCGGTCACAACCAGCCGAATACCCTCGTCCTCCAACTTGCGATAGCTGAAGCCGGACGCGCGGAGCATCTCCACGCGTCCGAGTTCGAAGTAGCTGAGGTAGTTCGCGTGATGTACTCGTCCCTGCGCGTCCGTTTCCTGGTACCGCACCCGGACGGGGATTTCGTGTCGAGTCAACATGGGATGGAGGTCGATGGGGCGGGGGTGATTACTCCTTGGGCATGTAGGCCCGTGCCAATTCTTCCGGAGTAATGATACCGTCTCCATCCGCGTCCGCACCATCGGGTAAGTTCCTCACCTCGGCGATTTCGTCTCCATCGAGGACTCCATTTCTGTTCGTGTCGTAGCGACGAATCGTCCCCACGGCATAGGTCATGAACTTGGAGGGGATTTCCCCATCCTCGTCGGCCGACTCGGAGGAAGCCGCTGAATCCTCGCTCCCTCCCCTGGACGCCGTGGAACTGGTCGAAGACGTGGTTCCGCGACTGGAGGTTGTCGAGGAGGTTGAACCGGACCGGCTGGAGAGGGAAGCTCGCCCCGAAGAAATTCCTCGAACCGCTCCCTTGCGAATTGCGGCGAGACATTCCTCGGCCGTGATCACCCCATCCCCGTTTAAGTCAAACTTTTCGAAATCGGCCAGGACACTTTCATCCCAGGTGCTCGAAAACTCGCTCATCGAAATCTGACCATCCTCGTTCAGGTCGTTTCGGACGAACCAGTCCGGAAGTCCTTTGTCGAGTCCCTCCAGTTCGAGCCGTTCCCAGGGGGTCATGGATCGATAGGTGGTTCGCCCGGTCAGTTGTTCCTCGGATTCCTCATCCCGGTTGTCACGATTTCCTCGGCCGGCTTGGCGAGAACTCGAACTAGAGTCGCTTCCGGGTGAAAAGAAGGATCGGGCCGGTTCCTGGGAAGCATTGCGGGAATCGCGACCACGCCCCCCGTCTCGACCACGACTGGCGTTATCGCCACCCCGGCCGCCACCCCGGTCACCGCCACCCCGGCCGAAGAATCCACCTTCGCCACCTCCGCCACGGTCACCGCCACCGCGATCACCGCCGCCACGGCCGAAGAAACCGCCGGGACCGCCTCGTTCACCGCCGCCCGAGCCAAAGAAGCCACCCGAACCGCCACGGCCACCTCGACCTCCCTCGGATCTTTGTGGGGATCCATCGCCTCCGCGTCCTCCCCATCCACCACCGAAGTTACGACTTTCCATGTAGGCAATCAGTTCATTCCGGTCGATTTTTCCATCGTTGTTGGTGTCGGCGGCGGAAAGGTCTCCCGGCAAGTTGGACCATTCATCTCGATCCAGGACTCCGTTGCCGTTCGTGTCGGCCCGCTGGAGCATCATGTCGACAATTCGGGCCATCCGAGACTCACCGTCGCCACCCCCTCCGCCTCCGCCCCGTCCCCGAGAACCGGAATTGGGAGCGGAATTCTCCCGCCCTGGCATGTAAAACGTCTGCTGAGCGTTCTCGGAATTCCTTCCCCCGGACTCGGCCGAACCCTGGTCGGATTCCGCTTGCTCCTGACGAATTCGCCGGTTCGCATACCGGACCGCCAGTTCGTCCACCGAGATCTTCCCATCTCGATTCCGGTCGAAATCCATGGGATCGTCATCCCCCCAGCGGCCTCGAGCCAGCTCGTCCGGGGTGAGATAGCCGTCGCGATTGCGGTCGTACCGCCGCATCCGCTCCTCGGCCTCCCGACGATCCTCGGGCTCGACGCGAACCGAGAACAAATCTCCCTGCTCACCGAATCCAGGTACGGGGGGTAGATCAACCAACACGCCGAATCCCGGCACGAGCGGAACGGCTGGGGCCGGGGTCGAACCACCACGGGCGCCCCCCCCCTCGGTCTGTGCCGCTCGCTGTTGACGCATCTGTTCGAACCCTTGCACCAACCGATCAATCGGAATGGGGCGGTTCAAGTTGATGCCAGGAATGTCTCGGGCAATCCGCTCAATGAATCCTCGAGTTCGGTCGTCGATCTCGGAAGGCTCCAAAATGTTGTTGTTGTTGGTGTCCAACCGCCGGAGAAAATCGGCCGGGTTGAAACCTCCACCCCCTCCTCCTGGGCCGCCACCCCCTCCACGACCACCGCGTTCACCCCCAGCGCCTCCTCTCCCCCCACCAGGACCGCCGCGTCCACCTCCAGGCTGAGCCCACAGGTCGGCGGCGAGCAGGCAGGTGATGCAGAGGGCCGAAAGAACCCAGACCAGCCGTTTCGTCATCACAATTATCCTCCAAGCGGTTCCCCCGCGATGGGGGTGTTGGGCGAGTTTCAGGCATCAGCGGAGAAGCAGCCGATTCAACGCGCCAAATCGCTTCCTAGTTCACCGCCCAGGCAAGGCGAGCATTACCGAGGGCCCAGGCCAGGCGCGCTTTACCGAGGGCGTCAAAAAAATGGTACCTGAAAAAATCAACCCCGCGTCGCGGGAAAAGTTTCTCTTTACGTGCCGGCAAGAATCCAGTAGGAGAGTCTCGGGGAAGGCCGGAATTCTTGCAGCGAGTATTTCGGCGAGAACTCTGGTGACCATTCCGGTGCCTTTCCGGCAAGGTATCCGGCGGCCGCGCCAATCACCTTCCCCGCACTTTAGGGACTGTAGCATATCCCTCGGCCCTGACAGGACAGACAGGACCTTTTTGCCAATTTGGTTCGTTTGCCGGAGAGAGCAATTTGCCGAACAGGGCTATGTATCGCCATGCATCGCCCCCACCGCTAACCACGGGACCACCCGCATCAGGAGGAGAACGGTGAGTACTGCAACCACATTGGTACTGCTGCTGACTTCGCTCTGCCCTAACGGCACGGAACTAGTGGTCGGGGATGAGGTGGACTTGATCGAAGTGAATCATTTTTTTGACGAGCAGGGGCGGCATATCTTCGACCAGACCATCTTTTATGCCTGGTGCCCCAGTCAATGCCGGTACAACGGGCGGGCCTGGCGTCTCCACAAACACCCCTCCCACCGACCCTATCGCGACTGGAAAGGGGGAGGTTACGTGGCGGTCTGGCACGACGGCCAATTGCTGCGACGAGTTCGCAGTTCCTCGTTCCGAGAATCATGGACTCAGTACGATCCGGAATTGGTGGAGCGAGATTTCCTGCCCAAGGAGCAGCGGCGTGATCTTCATCATCCCCGCGTGTTGGCTCGAGCCGAATCGGGGCGGCTCCGATAGTCCCGACGAGCGGTGAGACGTTTCTGAGTCTCTGATGTCTGCTCGACGCCTCTCTCGTCGGCTGGCCCGCGAGCCAATGCTCTCTCGTCGGCCCGGGGCCGGGCGACCACTCATCGGCTCGCAGGCAAGCCGACCGCTCACGACGAAGGGGAACGTTCTCGCTGTTCAACGCTCCGCATGGTCAGTGAGATCCGTTTTCGCTCGGGATCAACCTGCAGGACTTGCACTTGAACGATCTGGCCGACCGCCACCACCTCCGAGGGATCCTGGACGAATCGGTCGGCCATTTGCGAAATGTGCACCAGCCCGTCTTGATGAACGCCGATATCGACGAACGCTCCGAATCGAGTGACGTTCGTGACGACTCCCTCCAATTCCATCCCCACGGTCAAATCATCGATCTGGTGAATCCCCTCGGCGAATTCGGCCACGCGAAATTCCTGGCGAGGATCGCGGCCCGGTTTTTCGAGTTCCCGCACAATGTCCTGAATCGTCGGCAATCCGGCTCGATCGTCGACAAACTCGGCGGGGGCAAGCTGCCGCAGTAGCTGCCCGTTCCCGATCAATTCGGCGGGAGAGGCCTTCGCCGCCTCTGCCATTTTTTCCACGACATAGTAGCTTTCGGGATGGACGGCCGAGTTATCGAGGGGCTGCTTCCCTTGGCGAACTCGGAGGAATCCCGCGCTCTGCTGATACGCCTTCTGCCCCAATCTGGGGACCTTTAGTAGCTGAGCCCGCTCGCGAAAATGCCCCTGCTCATGCCGGAAGTTCACAATCGAGTCGGCCAGCTTCGGACCAACTCCGGAAACATAGCTGAGCAGTTGACTGCTGGCGGTATTCAAGTCCACCCCGACAAGTGAGACGCAGGATTCCACCTCGCGGTCCAACGCCTTTTTGAGCAAACCGGGATTGACGTCGTGCTGGTACTGACCGACGCCGAGTGACTTCGGGTCGACCTTGACCAATTCGGCCAGCGGGTCCTGCAAACGGCGGGCGATGCTGATGGCTCCTCGCACCGTGGCATCGAGATCGGGAAATTCCGCTCGAGCCACGTCGCTGGCCGAATAGACGGAGGCTCCCGTCTCGTTCACGCTGACCTTAGCGACTGGACGTGGGTGCTGGCCGAGCAATTCCGCTAGAAACAGATCCGT
>JBJHCD010000418.1:0-5764 GCA_050485845.1 Pirellulaceae bacterium
CCCAGGGTCTCCGTCGTTTCCGAGTTGGCTTGGTATCGAGCAGATCGGGGACCGGCGTAATCCCTTGCGTGCCTCGGCAGGGGAGCCCACTGACTCAACGCATCTGTCCAAGGAGGATCTGGCACCGATGACTCGCTCATGTATCGCACTCACGCTGCTACTACTTGTTTTCACGATCTCCCTGTATGCCATCCGCAACGCGCAGGGGCACCCTCCACTCGACGCCCAGTTCGGAGCGGCTCGTCACGGCATCTGCCCCTTGCTGGGAGACGACTTTCACCGCTGCGGCTTCGGCCTGTTGTCCCATCCACCGCGGACAGCCCCGTCCAGCGCCGAGGATGGGATAAAGCTGGCAGAGCAGCTATGTCCACTCGCTTTCCTGGACGAACCGCTTGACAAGGGGAATTGGCGAGCCGAAGCGAGGCGAAGTGCCGGACGGGATGTCTGCATCGTCGCCTTCATTCCGCTGGCCTCCTCGGTGGAACCCCCGGTCGATCCCTATCCGCTTGAAAAACTGCCAGGGAGAAAGGGAAGTCGCGAGGTGAACCACTCGCGATATCTCAGCGGTCATGACCCGCTTTACGATGTCGCGGTCTATGGCTCCGGCCAAGTGGCTCCGGTCCGATTCGAACCGGAACGGGTCTTGTCGGTGGAGTTGGTGGAGGCCTGTCGGCGCCCGATGCGAGAGTACTTCGCCTGGGAAGACTCCGTCGAGGCGAATTTCGGCTACCGTCCCGCTCAGCTCGACCAAGGCCTCGGTTCCCGCGGAGCGGTTCGCAGCTTGGCCGCCATTCCGGCCCGATGGCACGAGGGCTGGAGAAACTCGGCCACCGTCAGCCAGCTGGAATGCCAGTTGGCCCATTGGAGCGACGTGGCCCGCCGAGAACTCGACGCCGCCCCCTGGCTGATCGCTTGGCTCCAGCACCAACCGGGCCGGGAGGTCCAAAGTCGGCCGATGGTGACCGAGCAAGTGCGAATCACACCGCGGCACGAGGTGGAACCGGACGAAACACCCCTCGTACCGCCGGTGACCGAGTTGCCCGTGACCGAGTTATCAGTCGCCGAGTTATCAGTCACCGAGTTGCCAGTCACCGAGTTGCCGGAGGCGAACGGGTGCCACCCAGGGGAAATGGACGAAGTTTGCCCGTCCATTGTGACTCGGCAACCTCTACCGGCGACCCGGCGATTGGTCGTCGAGTCGTTGGCCGACTCCTTGGACCAGACCGGGATGCTGCTGCGGAACGCATCACGGCAGCTGCGAGAACTGGTGAAAAATTAAACACTCTTTCGAGCAGCCTATCACCCCCTTGACAAGCTCCGGATTTATTTCGGGTCATTTTTCCCACAGGGGGGTGCGAAAATGAATGCTCGAGGTAAGCTGAATAGCTGGGGTGAGGTCTCGCTGGGCAGAGCGGGGTTTCGCCCCGCTTTCGTTGAATCATGGCCCACTGAGATCGGGGGACGGAATCCAGGGAACCGAGCCGGGAAGGCCATGGACAAGCTTATGGGGAAGCTTATGGGAAACCATGGGAAAGTAAGGGTCTTGGCGGTTGGCAGGGAGGCGAGAGGTCCCGGTACAACAATTGCTCGTCAAGTGCTGGTTCGTTGCATTTCCGGCATAATCGGGGTGGAGTGTCCACGAGAGGGACGGAATGAGGTTGCCGGTCAGGCAAATCTTATTTTTTTTGTGGCATGAGGCTAAAACGGCAAATACAATGAGCTACATCGGGGCTGCCGTAGCGCGTACCCATTCACTGACAAAATAGGCAAGGCAGGACGCATAGCGGAATTCGATCGGGATCGGAAACCGAGCGTCCTCAGTCAGGTCGTCACCTGGGTTGGAGTTTCCAGACATGTGCCAACGCCGTTGGTTTTCTCGAACGCTTTGTGTAGCAATGACCGTAGCCAGCGCGGCTACCTGGATTTGCTCGGACCGCACCTGGGGGGCTCCGCCTCAGCCGGAAGGTCACCGCTTGGCGACCTTCGACGGCTCCACCGGGGAGACGTATTTTGCATTAAGCCTGATGCTGGATTCGGCCCCGACCGCTCGGTCGGGGAGCGATGTGCTGGTCCTGATGGACACATCGGCCAGCCAAGTCGGGCTCTACCGTCAGGACTCCCTGGCGGCCTTGGAATCCCTGCTTGCTGGACTGGGAGACGAGGACCGAGTCCGATTGGTGGCGGTGGACGTCAACGCGGTACCCCTCCATGACTCCTGGTCGGCTCCACGTGGTTCCGATCTCCGAGGAGCCTTGGCGAAGCTTCGCGCTCGCACGCCGCTCGGATCGACCGACTTGGCCAAGGGCCTTCAGTCGGCCATCAAGTCGTTCGACCCCGAAGCGACTCGACCGCGATGCGTGATCTACCTCGGGGATGGAGCGAGCCGAGCGAAGTGGATGGGGCCCGAACAGGTTCGACCGCTGGTGGAGCAGTTGCGGGCCGAGCGGGTGACGGTTTCCAGTTTGGCGATCGGACCGCGGCGTGACATCCTGCTGCTCAGCACGCTGGCCAACCAGACCGGTGGCATGGTGCTGGTCGATTCGGACGAAGTCCCCTCGGCCATGGCGGGGAATCAATTGGCCCTGTCCACTCAGGCCACGGTCTATTGGCCGACCGAGGTGGAAATGCCGTCGTTCGTACAAGAGTCCTATCCTTCGCCACTTCCTCCGATCCGCAGTGATCGCGACACGATCGTCGTCGGGCAATTGAAGGATCGGGAAGGGGGCGAGCTGGTAATTCGAGCGGAAGGGTTTGGCGGCCCCGCTGAGATGCAGTGGAACCTGGTCCCCGAGGAAGCTTCGCCCGACTTCGCGTTCCTTCCCCACATGATCGAGGTGGCTCGAACGGACGACGGCCGCAGCCTTCCCACGGCTGGTTCGGCCGCCCTGATGGCGGCAGCTCAAGCAATCATGGAGAACGCCCACGAGCTGACGAAGCTGGGTGGCTACGCACTCCTTCGCGGCGACGTGGATGGAGCCCAGCGGACCTTGGACGCCGCCCTGAAGGTCGATCCCCTCAACACGGAAGCCGAAGTTCTTCAGAACGCAATCGGTAAATATCGAGTAGCTCAGACCGAACAAGGTGAGGCTCAACCCGGCGATGACTCCAGCCTCCGTCTGGGAGGTGCATCGGCCGACCCCTCCGCGGATCTTCTCGAGTATCTCGATCGTCAACCGGGAGCCGACCTCTCGGACTTCGAGCAACAGCGACGCGTGCGAGCTCAAGTCGTGCAGGAGGAAGTGCTGAACCAATTGGCGCAAATTCGACGCCTGCCGCCGGAGCGGGCGACTCAAGAGCTGAAGCTTCTGCTCGAATCAGTCCGTCAGGCGACGGAGATCGAGATGGACGTTCGCACTCAACTCTCCGCCCGCATCCGTTCGGCCATCCGCGAGGCGAGCCGGCTGGAATTCGAGGAGGAGGAGCAGCGAGCTATCGCCGAGGAGAGCCGGGCCGCGGCCCAGGAAGCTCGCCGGCTCGCCGAGGAGCTTGGCCGCCGGGATGAGCGTCTCAAGCAGCTGATGGAGCGATTCAACTCCCTGATGGTCGAGGGACGCTACCAGGATGCCGACCGAGAGATTGCCGATCCGGTCCGGGAACTCGCCCCGGATCTCCCCGCGACGATGGCCGCGACCTGGAACGCCCGATTCCAGCGCCAGCATGCCGACATCGCTCGATTCCGTGACCTTCGCCACCGCAACTTTGCCGACGCCCTCTACAGCGTCGAAGAAGCCTTGATCCCATTCACGGACGCCGATTCGATCATCTATCCTTCTCCCGAGCGTTGGCAGGAGCTGACAATCAAGCGAGAGAAGTACAAGTCGGTTGACATGGCGGGAAGCAAGCCGCGTGAACGGCGGATCTTCGAGGAATTGGGGAATGTTACGATCGTCCAATTCGATGAGACACCGCTCCAAGATGTCGTGGATACGCTGTCCGATCAGCATGGCATCGACATCATTATTGATCGTCGAGCCCTGACCGACGCCGCCATCCCGACCGACATCGGCGTTACGGCGAATCTGAACGGAGTTACCCTCCGCTCGGCCCTCCGCATCATGCTGGGCGAACTCGACCTCAGCTTCATGATTCGCAATGAAGTGCTGCAGATCACGACCACGGAAGTGACCGAGGAGAACCTGATCACCAAGGTCTATCCGGTCGGCGACCTTGTCATCCCCATCTTGGGAGGTGGCATGGGAGGCATGATGGGCGGCATGGGCGGCATGGGAATGATGGGCGGCATGGGCGGCATGGGAGGCATGATGGGTGGAATGGGTGGCATGGGAGGCATGATGGGCGGCATGGGTGGCATGGGCGGCATGGGCATGGGAGGCATGGGCATGGGTGGCATGTTCGTGGTCGAGGAAGACCTCCGGCTCGGCAAGCCCAAAGCCCAACCGACTCGCAGCCCCAAGGCTCCCGAAACCAGCGAGGCGTCGCCGGGCGAAGCTTCCGCGATTCCCGTCCCCTCGGCCTCAGACCCCTCGGCCTCGAACCGCTCGGCCTCCAACAGTTCGGATCGGCCTCGCCGAATTCGGCCGGCCGGCGCGAAAGCAGGGGCTGATCCCTTGCAGGTCTGGCGAGCGCACTTTGCGGCTCACGAGCCCCGTCCGGCGGATGTCCGCGAAACCGTTCGTCAACTGATGAATGAGAAGAAGTTTTCTGAAACCGCCGCGGTGATCCAGGCCGCTCTGCTCGAAGGACAAACGCAAGCCTGGATGTACGAAGCCCTGGCCCTGGCACTCTACGCCGGCAACGCGTCGTCGGAGGAGTTGGAGCGGGCTTTGATGTCGGCGGTCGAGTTTGCGACGAACGAAGACGAGGTGATGAACATCGCCAAGTTCATGGCGAATTTCGGAATGGAGGAACGAGCGTTATCGTTGCTCAAACAGGTGGCCGCGGCCTTTCCACTCCGTCCGGAACCCTACATGTTCGGGCTCGAGTTGGCTCGACGCACCGATAACCTCGAAGGGGTCCGTTGGGCGTGCCATGGTATTCTGGGGCAGGCTTGGGGACGCGAGCATGTGCATGTTGCCCAGAAGGCATTCAACGTCGCTCAAGCAACGCTGGCCGAACTGGTACGGGACGAGCGACACGAAGAGGCACAGGCTTTTGAAGACTCGATGGTGGAGGCCTTGCGTCGCGACTGCATCGTCCAGGTGACGTGGACCGGTGACGCCGACGTGGACCTGTTGGTCCAGGAACCAAGCGGCGACGTTTCGTCGCTCAGCAATCCCCGGACTTCCGGTGGGGGCGTGATGCTGGGAGACTCGTACGCTCGAGCCGGCAAGGCGACGGCGGACGGCTACTCCGAAATGTATGTTTGCCCTCAAGGTTTTTCGGGTGAGTACCGGTTGCTCGTCCGTCGCGTGTGGGGGGAGGTGACGGCGGGCAAAGTGACCGTCGACATCATCACCAACTACGGCTCCAGGGACGAACGGCGGATTCGCGAACAACTCCCCCTGGCGGAAAAAGATGCCCTGGTGGTCTTTGAAGTCCCGAAGGGACGCCGCGTCGAGCATCTCGCTCAACCCAACATCGAGCACATCGCCCGAGATCGCCAAGACGTGGCGAATGCCTTGGTGGCTCAGCAGTTGCGGATGTTCGAACGGTTGCGGGGCGACGACTCTCTCTCGGACCGCGATCTCGATTTGGCTCGACGTCATGCCGCCATGCTGCGAGCGGGGAGATTCCCGATGCGAGGCGCGGTGGGCTTTATGCCCGTGGTCGAGACGATCCCGGAAGGGACGATGCTGATGCCGCC
>JBJHCD010000419.1:0-5763 GCA_050485845.1 Pirellulaceae bacterium
TGACGATGTGAGCGACGCCTTGTACGCCAAGCGCTCCTGGAGGACATCCTGGATCCCAACCGGAACGTCGACGTGGCGTTCCAAACGACCACGCTGGTCCTGGATAGTGGCAAAATTGTGACAGGACTCCCGAGGGAAGAACGAGGGGAAACACTGGTACTGATCGACGAGAAGGGAGAGGAGGTACTGGTCCCGAAGTCCGAAATTGAAGAGCAGGTGGCCGGTACGCTCTCCCTGATGCCGGAGAACGTCGGTTCGTCGCTCGAGCAGCAGGACTTGTTCGATCTGCTGGCCTACTTATTGACCCAGCGGGAAGAACGGTGACCAGCGTTGCCTGGGCAATCGGGCCTGAATTATCGGCAGACGGTGTTCGGGCCGGGGCAACCGGGCCCGGCTGATCGGGACAGCATAATCCGTCCTGAGCAATCCAGCTTGGCTGCTCATAACCACGTGATTATGACCAATCGAGTCCTTCCGGGAGTTGGTTGAAGTTTTCGCAACCCTCCTCGGTGACCAGGACCATGTCTTCGACTCGCACGCCCCCGACCGCGCGGCAGTAGAGTCCCGGTTCGATCGTCAGGCAGTCTCCGACTACCAGTTCGGGACCGCCCCGATCGAGCAGCGGTGGTTCGTGAACTTCGAGTCCCACGCCATGTCCCGTGCCGTGGGTCATGCCGCAGTATTCCGGAGGTGCGTCGGCCGGTGGGAGGCCCATTTGGAAACCGTGAGCCAGGATAGTCCGGCAGGTTGCCTCGTGGACAGCTTCTCCGGTCACTCCAGCTCGCGTGGCCGCCACGGCGGCCCGTTTCGCTTCCACGACCGCCTGGTGCATTCGCAACACTTGGTCCGGGATATTTTTTCCGTTTCCATGGACGACGGTCCGAGTGCAGTCGCCGTTGTACCGGGTTGCTCGCGAGCAGGGGAAGATATCGACAACGATCGGTTCCTCGGTTCGGAGTTCCCCGCGTCCATGATCATGGCAGTCGGCGGCCGCTGGCCCTCCGGCGACAATGCTGGTTGGATTCTGATAGCCCTTCCCCAGCAGCCAGATGTCGATTTCGCTCCGCAAGCGGTCCGAGGTCAGGGGGGCTCCGTCCTGGTGGAGCACGCCCTGGCGGTCCGCCGTGGCTCGCGCGATTCGCTCCAGGGCCAGGCGCATGGCCCCTTCGGTCACTTGTTGGGCTTCCCGCAGCCAATCGGCTTCCTGCGAGTCCTTGGCTCGCCGCTCGGCCACTCCCAGCGACGGATTGAACTTGACCTGAATTCCCGCAGCCGTTAGATGGTGCGTGTAGATCAAAGCGACGCTCCGGTCGCAGGTCACCTCGGCAATTCCTTCGCGGCGGAGGAATTCCGCCGCGGCCTGCGCGGTCGCGGTCTCTCGGTCGCCGGAGAGTCCCGAAGCGGGGGCGAAATCGGCCGGGCAGGCGACTTGGTCAACTCGGGCCACCCGTCGAGCCCGATCCATTTCGATATCCCGCACGATGAACACCCGGCGTCGTTCGCCACTTGGCTGCGTGATTTCGACGTAGACCGTGGGGTCGCCCACCAGGAACCGAACGCGGTGATAGAGGGGGGGGACGGTGGCGGGAGGGCCCGCCATCAAGATCACGGCGTGATTCGACGGGGAAGCGGTATCGGGCGACGCGGCGGCGGATGGGGATGAGGATGTATTCATGATGGGTCGTCGCAGTCCATTCAAAGTGGAAATCGGTCGGAACGGTCGGAACGAATGGCGAGGCCGACAGGGGTCGCCGCAGTCAGGCTTGAGGCGAGCTGACAAGTGGGACGAGGCCATTGTAACGAGTAACCAGGAAGTGGCGTTATCCGGGATCTGCCGAGTGGCCAGGAACTGCCGAGTGGAAGGGATTCCTCGATGGGACGGCTCTTTGCCTATCTGCTGATCTCGGCCGAACTACTGGCCGTGGCCGCGTTTCTGGGTTGGCTGGTGGTCGGCGACGAGGAACTGTCACTGTACTCCCCCCGTTCCGCGCTGATCGTGTGCGTCACGGCCCTGGTGGCCGCGGCGGGGATCAGCGTGACGACGCACCGGCGAGGCATCGTCCGCCGGTTCCATGACCGCTGCTTTGAGAATTCGTGGGAGACGACTCTCCGCTATCTCTTCTTCCTTCGCTTTCACTGGATCATCGCGCTGGCCTTACTGGTCTTTCCCGGACTGGCCGTCATGCGTCTGCAGCGACTTCTGGACTCCCTCTTTTTCGTCAATGCCTGGGAGTTGTTCTTCATCACTTGGATGGGACTGCTGGCGGCCTGGTCGCTGATGACTTCGGTGCAGCTGACCTGCCTTTACGGCCCGATTCGATTCGGAGGGGAACCGCTGCGACTGCGTCCCAAGCTTCGGCACTGGGGGGGGAGATTGAAGCTTGAACTGTTTGGTCTACTGGTGGCCCCCAGCGTCTTTTTCTGTCTGCTCAACTCCTCGGATTGGTGGGGAGGCTTCCTGGCGACAGCGCTCGGAATCCTCGCGGCCTGGCTGACACTGTTCATCACGACCTGGCAGCGCGAATCGATTGTCCCGGCCTGTGTTCCTCCATCTCGGCTCCTGCTGAACGGAGCACGGTACCGCCGCCGACCGGCGGATGCAACCACGATGGGCGAACCGGCCGAGGGGGGGATCGTGCTGGAAGCATTGCTGCGACTGCTCGGACCCGGCTACTACGACCACGAGCGGAAGCAACCTCAGCCGGGACACATGCTGAGCGTCACGCTGATGGGGTTGGTGCTTTGCACCTATGGACTGGTGGGATTCGCCTTCCGTCCCGCCGGCGGATGGAATGACTACTTCCCGTCACTCGGCTACCTGATGAACATGTTCATGCTGGCTGCCTGGGGGTTGCCGGCGTCGGCCTTTTTCCTGGACCGCTGGCATATTCCGGTGATGGGATCGCTGACGATCACCGCCTTGATGCTGTACTCGCTTTCGGAAACCGATCACTACTACATCACCAAGCCGGTGGAACTGGAACGCATTGTCGAGGCTCCGTCACTGACCCCCCAGCAGACATTGGACGCCTGGGCTGAGGCCCGCGGATCACGGGGAGACCGGATGACGGTGGTGATGATCAGCGGGGGAGGCATCGCGGCGGCCGCTTGGGGGACGGAGGTCTTGACCGGATTGGAAGAGGAAATCGGCGCCCCCTTCGTCCAGTCGCTGCATGCCTTGAGTTCGGCGTCGGGAGGGAGCGTCTGTGTGATGTATTACCTGGATGGGTTTTCCCCCCATGGCCCTCGACCACCCGACGAACTAGAGCGGATTCGCGACGCGGCCACTCACTCCAGTCTGCGGGCGATGTCTTGGGGAGTCGCTTATCCGGACGTCTGGCGTCTTATGGCCCCACCTGTTTTGACTTGGGCTCCCTATCTGGATCGCGGCTGGGCGTTGCAGGAGGTCTGGCGCCGGCAGATGGTGGAACCTCAGATGACGCTCTATGGATGGCGTTCCAAGATCGCTCGGGGCCTGCTTCCCGTTCCGTTGATGGACGCCACGGCAGTGGAAAGCGGGAGGCAGTTTCTCCTCACGCCGGTCGATGTCCGGGGGCCGGGAGCCTCCACGCAACGCTTTCGTTCCCATCACAGCTTCCTGCATTTGTACGACGGCCGCGATATCGACGTGGTGACAGCCGCTCGACTGTCGGCGACCTTTCCCTGGGTCTCGCCGATCTCGCGAGCGTCGCTCGATTCGGGAGGCCCCGAGTACCATATTGCCGATGGCGCCTACCTGGACAACTATGGCGTCACCAGCATGGTGGAATGGCTTCATTCCATCCTTCCCAGCTATCAACGACGGTATTCCAACCCGGAGATCCTCTTGATCCGGATCAGCATTCGTGAATCGGGCTTCACCGAAGACGCGGATTTCGAAGGGCAGCCCGGCTGGACGTACACGCTCTACGGCCCGCTGGTGGGACTGCTGAACGCCTCTCAGTCCAGTCAAATCGCTCGGAACGAACTGCTGCTGGACCTTTTCAAGGAACGCTGGACGGTCGGATCCGGCCGGCGAGGCGTGCGGTTGCATGTCGCCAACTTTGCTCTTCGCACCGAAGCCCCTCTCTCCTGGCAGCTGACTCCGCAGGCTCGCGAGGTCATTCGGAATCGCTGGCGGGAGGAGGTGGAACAGGGGACCGAGTTGGCTCGAATTCGGGAGTTCCTCACCGAGACGCGACCGGCCAACATGGTCCGTGGCCGACGAGGCCCCTTGCCTCGATAGTGACCTTGCGTACACTTACCATTACCAGAAATGTCCCGCGCGAGCGACCCTCGGGGGCATCGCACCCGACGGATTGACTCGCGCCCACCTCGTCAGCCAGGGAGCTGCCGGTCGCGGTCGCCGTTCGACCCTCTTCTTTGCCACGCTGGAATTGCTTCATTTCCCTTTTGCTTCCGCGAATTGGTGGCGGGCTAAGGTCATCATCAGGGAAGCGGCACCTTCTTCTTTCAGGGGAATCGGGATGCGTCTTCAAGTCCACCATGTTCAGCTCGTGCGTCAGTTGGCTCAGCAGCAGGTTTCGCAGCGGACGATCAGTCGGCAAGTCGGAATCTCCCGCGACTCGGTTCGCCGCATTCTCAAGGGAAAGGTGAACCCTGAACCTCGGGAGTCTCCCTTGCGACCCCTTTCCTTCCCCGACGACCGTTCGCCTCCGAGTCGTTGCCCGCGGTGCGGTGGACTGGTGCGGATGCCCTGCCTTGCCTGCGGACTCCGCGACTACTTGCAGTCAGAAGCGGAAGCGGGAGGTGTCGGTAGCGCTGAGCGGGACTGCCGGAAGTCGGCTTCCAGCGGTCGGATTGGCGAGCTGACTTATTCCTGCTAAGTTCAAAAAATGAGGACTCAAGCAGGAGCAACATGATGGAAATTGATCTGCGGGAATATGGAATCACGGTGGAAAATGCCTTGCGCAACCTCCCTCCCGCTCGGCTTTATGCCGAGGCGATTCGCGAGGACCCGCGGTGCGTCATTGCGGATTCCGGGGCGTTGATAGCCTATTCGGGCGAGAAGACGGGGCGATCGCCCAAGGACAAGCATGTCGTTCGGCATCCGGAAACGGAGAACGATATTTGGTGGGGTCCGATCAATATCCCCATCGACGAAGAGACCTATTCGATTAATCGCGAGCGGGCTCGAGATTATCTGAACACGCGGAAGAAGATCTATTGCGTGGACGCCTTTGCGGGGTGGGATCCCAGTTCTCGAGCAAAGATTCGCGTCATCTGTTCTCGCCCCTACCACGCCTTGTTCATGCACACGATGCTGATCCGTCCCACGCCGGAGGAATTGGCGGAGTTTGGGCGACCCGACGCGGTGATTTACAACGCGGGGGCGTTTCCGGCCAATCGACACACGCCCGGAATGACTTCGAAAACCAGTGTCGATTTGAATTTTCATCGCCGGGAGATTGTCATTCTGGGGACCGAATACGCCGGGGAAATGAAGAAGGGGGTCTTCACCTTCATGAACTACTTCGCTCCCAAGCGGGGGACCCTCTCGATGCACTGCTCCGCGACGGCCGACCAGGAGACGGGCCGGACGTCGTTGATGTTCGGCCTTTCCGGCACGGGTAAGACGACGCTGTCGGCCGATCCGAACCGAATGCTGATTGGAGACGACGAGCATTGTTGGAATGACGATGGGATCTTCAATATCGAGGGGGGATGTTACGCGAAGGCGATCGATTTGACGCCGGATGCCGAGCCGGAGATTTTTCAGGCACTCCGCTTCGGCGCGGTGCTGGAAAACGTGGTGTACGACAC
>JBJHCD010000420.1:0-5761 GCA_050485845.1 Pirellulaceae bacterium
TGCGTTAACGATCGTTATAAAAGAGGGTTGCCAATCGTTATTATCGATTGCGCAAAATTCGCGGCGGGTTCGCAAACACCGTAACCCAAACGCCGCGGGCATAGCCAAAACCAACGTAACGATGGCCGCCCAAAATGTTGGCGCGGTGGCCGCTGGAGTTCATCCAGCTTTGCGTAACTTCGTTGGGGCCGCGTTGACCCATGGCAATGTTTTCGCGAATCGGCGCTCGAAATCCGAACTTGGCCGCCCGCCCCGAAGGACCAAGGTTGCTATGATGACTGAAGCTCCCGGTGCGGGCCATGAACCAAGCGTGGTCCTGGGCGGCCCGAGTCAGCTCGAGACAAAGTTCCTGAGGGGGCAAGCCGACCTCCGCCCGCAAGCTGTTATTCCTCTCACACATCTCCACGATCGTGGGATGCTCATGCAACTGAGGGGTCCGCAGCGCCACCAGCGTTTCCGGACTCTCAATCGCCAAGTGAGTCAACACCAACATGGTTAAAGCCTGAATACTTCCCATTGTCATCCATCCTCTCTCAAGGGCACCAACAAAATACCTCCTGTCCTGTCAATCCGTTCCGACTCTCTCCTCCCGCGCCGCCGACAGTCAATCCTGTCAGGCGAGGCATCGAACTCACGGCCAAGTCCCGCTGGAGAAAGTTTCCCTGCCGTTCGAACGGGGCCATGTTGGCGACAGCCCGATGGCTTGACAATCCCCCCAAACAGCCCGCTTTATGGGGTACCACCCATCAAATACTATGCAATCACTACAGACTACCTAACCAATTCATACCACCCATTCACCTCCATGCTTCCCAGTCACACATAATCCTCCCAGGCTCACCACCCCCATAAAGACTGGATCAACCGGTCACCAAAGGCATGCTTTTCAACCGTTCCAAACGGAATGTGGCCTCGGTCACGGATCTGGACTTGTCGGCGCCGCGTACCTCGCTAGAAACCCGTCAAAGGTCACTTGATCCCCTTTAATGATTTCAGAGGAACTCGATCTCGAAACGAAAAGGAGCGTCGAATTGACGGATTCGGATCGACATGGGACCGGTCTCCCACCCCCACTGGTGACTGCCAGCCAAGTAGCCATTCACTTCGGCTTGACGGAAGTCGTCGCCCCGCTGGACCTGGAAATCGGCCATCAAGAATTTGTGGCCTTGGTGGGGCCGTCCGGCTGTGGCAAGACGAGTTTACTACGGCTGATCGCCGGATTGCTGGCTCCGAGTCACGGCAATTTGATCTGGAACTCCCGCTTCAGCGCCTCCTCCGCAGCCGAGGTTCCATCCATCCGCCGTGCCTTCGTCTTTCAGGATCCGACACTCCTCCCCTGGCGAACCGTTTTGGAGAACGTTCAACTTCCGCTTGAGCTACAGCGGTGTTCGCGGGCCAAGCGGCGAGAGGCCGCGGAGGATGCGATCGAGCGAGTTGGATTGGCAAGGGGAGACCTGGCCAAGTTTCCTCGCATGCTCTCGGGAGGAATGCGAATGCGAGTCTCCCTGGCACGGGCCCTGGTGACTCGGCCCAACCTCTTGCTGCTCGACGAACCCTTCGCTCCACTCGACGACCTGCTTCGCCAGCGTTTGAACGAGGAGCTGTTGACCCTCTGGAAACGAGAGGGTTGGACCGGAATCTTTGTCACGCATAACGTGGCCGAGGCCGTTTACCTCAGTCAACGTATCCTGGTCATGCAGGGAGGCCCTGGTCGGATCGTGGCCGAAATTCCCGTCCCCTTCCCTTACCCCCGAGACCAATCGCTGCGAGCCACTCCCGAGTTTGCTCGAGTGACGGGCGAAGTGGCCGAGCAATTGCGGCGAGGCAACTCGTAGCCGGCCGCTCGGTTTTTCCCCACTCAACCTCCAACTTCCCACCGGCAAAAATCCAACTCGACACGAGCCCCCCCAATGCCCTTCGGACGTGAACTTCTTCTAACCCTTCTCCCTCCCGTGCTAGCCCTCTTGTTACTGGCGGCCGTCTGGCAGTTTCTGGTCACAATCTTGGCGATCGAGCCGTATGTGCTTCCCACCCCCCTGGCCATTCTCGAGGCGGCCTGGCGAAAACGTCAGGAATTGCTACAAGCAACTTGGTTGACCGGGCGCAGCGCACTTTGCGGATTTGCACTTTGCGTGACCTTCGGCACTCTGATTGGAATCGTCTTCGCGCATAGTCGAGTTGTCCGGCAGGCATTTTTTCCCTACGCCATCTTCCTGCAGACCGTCCCCATCGTGGCGGTCGCCCCGCTGATCATTAGCTGGCTTGGCCCGGGCTGGAGCAGCATCATCTTAATTGCCTTCATCGTGGGAGTGTTTCCCGTCATTGCGAACGTGACGGAAGGGATCCTGACGATCGACCCATCGCTCCGTGAACTGTTTGCCTTGAACCGGGCGACCTGGTGGCAAACCCTGTTGAAACTCGAACTCCCTCATGCAATCCCCAACCTCCTCACGGGAGCCCGAACGTCGGCGGGCCTGTCGGTCATCGGGGCGATCGTGGGTGAGTTCTTCGCCGGCGCCAGTACCCGCGCCCAAGGGCTGGGATACCTGATCCCACAGCGCATTACCTGGCTGAAGAACGACGAGGCCTTCGCGGCGGTCTTCTCCGCGACACTGCTGGGCGTGGCCATGTTCACGCTCGTCGGCGCGGTTCGCCGTGGAATCCTGCACCGCTTCGCCCCAGTGCTGAATCAGGCCGAATCCGGAACGTGAAGCGACCAGGGGCGGGTTTTCAGTAGTCAGTAGTCAGTAGTCAGTAGTCATTAGTCAGTGGTCAGAAGTCGGGGTGCGCGGTGCGGGCTTCGACGAGATCGGTGTGACGCCGGTGTGCGCCTGGTGGCTGACACTTCGATTGCCTCGCGCACGCAGCGATCAGGTGGGATACAATCCAGTAGCTGCTATCGAAGGGACTGATCCCTTCATCCTTCATCCTTCATCCCGTCCAGGGACGCGAAGCATTCGGACTCTCGTGCTTATGACTCGTACCTCGCCAAACGGTTCCTCGATTTCTTCCATGGATTTCACCATTCCGCGACGGGGCTGTTCCGTTGATCGGTTTCCCGATCCAGTGCGGTCCGAGAGGTCGATCCGTGGGAGGATTCGACGGACCATGCTGCTTGGTCTCCTGATCCTGCTCGGCACTGGGCAACTCGGATGTAACCGTTCTCCGGTGACGGGAGATGGCATGGGCGAGGGGGAACGGGATAGACATCGAGTGACACTGGAGCTGAACTGGTTTCCCGAAGCAGAACATGGCGGGTACTATGCCGCCCTGGTGCATGGCTACTATGCGGATGAAGGCCTGGAGGTGACCATCGTCCCAGGGGGGCCGAATGTGCCGGTGATGCAAAACGTCGCTCGGGGGAAAAGCGACTTCGGCATCAACAACGCGGATCAACTGCTGTTCGCTCGTGACGCCGGCGCCGATCTGGTCGCCCTGCTGGCTCCGCTACAAGATAGTCCCCGATGCATCATGGTTCACGCGGACTCGGGAATTCGCCGCTTCGAGGACTTGCACAACATGATCCTTTCGGTCGGCAGTAGTTCAGCATTCTTTCGCTTCGTCGCTCAGCAAGTTCCCCTGGAGGGCGTTGAAATCGTGGCCTACTCCGGCAGTATCGCTCCCTTTCTCACTCAACCCCGCTACGCACAACAGGCCTATGTTTTCAGCGAACCCTTTCTGGCTCGACAAGCAGGAGTCGCGGTCCATTGCCTGATGGTTTCCGAACTGGGCTACAACCCGTACACGAGCCTCCTGTTGACCAGCCGGAAGTTCATGGAACGGCAACCGGACCGAGTTGCCCGGATGGTCCGAGCCACTCGGCGGGGCTGGCAGAAATATCTTGAATCCCCCGCCGAAACCAATGCTTACATCGCCCAAGTCAATCCGGAAATGTCCCTGGAAGCACTCGCTTTCGGAGCCGAGGAAATCGCCAAGCTCTGTCTTCCGGGCGATTTATCCTCCGCCGATCTCGGAACGATGTCGCCCGAGCGGTGGGAGTCGATGTGGAAGCAGATGGTGGACGCCGATCTGCTGACAGGAGACCGCAAGTTGGCCGACGGCGCGTTCGTGACGGAATTCCTGGAAGAGACCCTCCCCTAACGAGTCACCGCTTTGTCGAAGGCCCCGCCAAGGGATCAAGATAGAAGCCAATAAGAGCGAAACCAGTCGAAGCAGAAAAAAGAAACTCGGCATAAACTCGAATCGCTTCACGACCTTTAAGCAATTTGGATTGATCGGAGCCCTCCTCACGCATGCCAAATCCCATTCGGAATGAATCGCAAGACAAACTCCGGCGTTTCCCTCACGAACATCGCCGACGTGGTACCACCTCCCGCTCCATCTTTCCCGGAGCCCATTCCCTCGTTCGACAGGACCGCGAATCGGGTCTTGCCCGAATACTGCTGACGACTTGCACTGCGTTGTTCTGGCTGCTCTGGCTGGCCGGCCCATCCACGGCGAACGAACCGGGTCGAGAAGGGGAGGGGGGACTGGATGGCGGGGACGAACCGCGGCTGATCCTGGTCACGCTGGATGGCCTGCGATGGGAGGAGGTGTTTCGGGGGGCGGATGAGCGGCTGATGAACCGGGAAGCGGGAGGAGTGCGAGATGTTTCCCGACTGAAGGAGCGATTCTGGGATGATGACTTGGCGGCGCGACGGCAAAAGCTCCTCCCTTTCCTTTCAACTCACCTAGGCATCCACGGTCAACTTTGGGGAAACCAGGATGTCAACTGTCGAGTTCTCGTCACGAATCAGAAGAACTTTTCCTACCCCGGATATCACGAACTTCTGGCCGGCTATGCCGATCCACGCATCGATTCCAATGACAAACGCCACAATCCAAATATCACCGTCCTGGAATGGCTACATCGCCAGGACGGTTTCCCAGGTCAAGTACAGGCCTATTGTTCTTGGGATGTCTTCCCTTTCATTTTGAACAGTCCCCGCAGCGGCATTCCCGTTAATGCCGGCTGGCAACCCTTTCCACTCCGAGATGATAACTCGGTCGATGACTGCTTGGTCATTGAGCAGCTGAATGAGGCCGCGGCCAACATGCCCCGCATGTGGGACGGAGTCCGCTATGATTACTTCACCTTCCAGGGAGGACTTCGTGCCTTGAAACACGAGCGGCCACGCGTGCTGTTTGTCAGCCTGGGGGAAACCGACGACTGGGCTCATGAAGGGAGATACGACCAGTACTTGGACGCGGCGTACCGCAACGATCATTATCTCCGGTTGCTGTGGGAATTCGTGGAATCCGACCCGGAATACTCGGGCCGAACCAACCTCTTGATCGCCACGGACCATGGCCGAGGAGACACGGCCACCGGGTGGAAGAGTCACAGTGCGACCATTCCTGGTTCGGAATGGATCTGGATCGGATGCCTCGGTCCCTCGATTCCGCCACTGGGCGTCCGAACCGATCGGGAGGCGACTCAAAGTCAGGTGGCCGCCACGGCCGCTCAACTTCTGGGCTTCGACTACCCAGCCGCCGTTGCCGAAGCCGCTCCTCCACTTCCCCTCGGCCGATAGCCTTGCTGCTGCAAGTCAACCTCGAACCGAAGTCGGGAGAAATGGAGGAGTGGTCATGCCGGAATTCCATTGCCCCGTTGAATGGTTTCCCGAGAGTACCTGACACACCCCGGAAAGACGACCCGAACTCGCGGGAAAACTCCGTCGTCACAGAGTGATGTTGGGCTCTCTCGATGAGGCTCCCGCCCCGACGCGGGTGACTCGAGGTCTTGGAGCTGGTCGGGGTG
>JBJHCD010000421.1:0-5755 GCA_050485845.1 Pirellulaceae bacterium
ACCATTCCTGGGCCAGCTTTTCGTCGTGGTCTTCCGTCATGACAATTTCTTCTCTTGTCAAGCCATTGAACGTAGCGGTTTCACCCTGTTCCGCTTCCCGAATGACACATACCGTCACGACACTCGTTTCCCTCCGGGAGCGGAGGGGCAGGAAACCTGAGGTCCCATGCAAGATTCCTCTGAGCCCGACGCCCTGCCGACCCTGCATTGTACCGGCCGAGCAAATAACATGACACGTATAGGCGCCCACGCTACTCGCCGATGAAGCGTCCATCCGGCGCCATGATAAACGAATCCGTGGCGTCAGGAGTCTGTATCGGGAGAATCGGGCGAAAGGGAGCCTGGGGTGGTGTCGTGATATCACCGCAGACGCGCACGTTTCCACCACGTCGATCATCCCAGAAGACGTTGAACTCGAGATGATATTCGGTGCCGTCATCGAACAGACCATCAAGAGTCGCCAGGCAGTCGTGTGCCATCCGAGTTCGATCCACTTCCGCGGCAAGAGTGGCATAGCTCCACTTGCGGAAGCGGTCAAGGTGCTCGGCAAGAATCAGTCGCTTGTCGTCAGCATCCATCTCGAATCTCGTAGCTTGAAGTGAATCCCTGAACTGTGGTTCCTTCTTCGCAAAGCCAAAGTTCTGTTGACTATACCACGTCAACTCAGCTGATGCGGTCCTTTGATTCTCCGTGCCCAGCCCAGCGCACCACGCTATTTCAGTTTGCCTTCGTCCGTTAAACCGTCAATTCGTTGGGATTATCATTCGAGATGTCGCTCAAGTGCCGCCCATTGTTCGTCGATCGCTTCCAGTTCCTGGGGATCAGATCCGAACAAGGTCAGATTCTCGCGGACAAAGCGACAAAGATCAAGCACGTCCCGCGTCAGGTGACGGACATACGGGTAGTTCCAGCCTTGGAACTGTTCCTTGATGCACTGAGGAAGAATCCACGCTTGACGATCATCGCGATCTTCCGGCGGCAACGTTGGCGTCTCGCGCAGATAAGAGTCAATCACGGGGTAGTAATACGCAAATGCCTTTCCACCCATGAACATAAAATCTTCGTAGTAGTGTTCTGGAATTTGTCGAAATTTTACCTTTGCCTCCTCCAGGGTCAGTCCACCGAAATTCTTCCATGCCCATTGCGCGTCCAGATCACCGCCATAGGGATCAAAGTGTTGCTCGGTCGGTAGCCGCGACGAATCATTCATGGATATCGGAAGTGAAGTGGTGGGAAGGAGGTCAATCGAGAGCATCCGGCACCGCTATCCCCGTCCGTTCGAATTCAGACGCCGAACGTAACGATTCACCGCTAGCGAGCCGTTGATCTGCCATCACCTACCGGCAGGCCGAGATTTCCCGTACGATCGATTGACCGTCGCACCCTATTGCCCCCGTTACGCCAGCAGGTCCCGTACCAGGTTGCCGTGAACATCGGTCAAGCGGAAGTCTCGACCCTGGAATCGGAACGTCAGCCGAGTATGGTCGATTCCCAATAGGTGCAGCACCGTGGCATTGAAGTCATGAATATGCACCGGGTCTCGGACAATGTTGTAACAGTAATCGTCCGTCTCCCCATACGTCAGTCCCGGCTTCGTTCCTCCACCCGCCATCCAGAGCGTAAAGCAGCGGCCGTGATGATCCCGGCCATAATTGTCCTTGGTCAACGCTCCCTGGCTATAAACCGTCCTCCCAAACTCGCCCCCCCAGATCACCAGCGTGTCGTCCAGCAAACCCCGCTGCTTGAGATCCTTGATCAAAGCGGCCGATGGCTGATCGACGTCCGAACACTGGCCCCGAATCTGCGCCGGCAAGTTTCCATGCTGGTCCCATCCCCGATGCATCAACTGGACAAACCGCACCCCTCGCTCGACCATCCGCCGAGCCAGCAGGCAGTTGCGGGCAAAACCTCCATCCACTCCCGAATCATCGATGCCATACAAATCGATCGTCTCCTGCGACTCGTCCGAAAGATCCGTCAACTCGGGAACCGATGCCTGCATGCGATACGCCAGTTCGTATTGCTCGATCCGAGTCTGAATTTCCGGGTCTCCCAACACGTCCGCCGAACTCTGGTTCAACTGTCCAACCGCGTCCAACATCCGGCGACGCGTGGCGTTGTCCAGCCCCGGCGGATTGGAGAGATAGAGGACCGGATCGGGGCCGCTCCGAAAACGAACTCCCTGATGACGACCAGGGATAAAGCCGCTTCCCCAGAGACGGGAAAAGATCGGCTGGTCCGTCTTGTTGCCGCTCCCTTGGGAAATCATCACGATGAACGCCGGCAAGTCGGAGGTCTCCGTCCCCAATCCATAACTTAGCCAGGCACCGAGACTCGGACGCCCCGGCTGCTGCGAGCCCGTCTGCAGATACGTGATCGCCGGATCGTGATTGATCGCCTCGGTGTTCATCGACTTGATCAACGTGATGTCGTCCACGATCGAAGCCGTATGAGGCAGCAACTCGCTGACCCAGGCACCACATTCCCCATGCTGGGAAAACTCGAACATCGGCGCCACGCAGGGGAACGACGTCTGTCCCGACGTCATCCCCGTGATCCGCTGCCCCATCCGGATCGAACCGGGAAGCTCCGTGCCATGATATTCGGCCAACTTCGGCTTGTAATCAAATAAGTCGATATGCGATGGCCCCCCCGACATCACCAAGTAAATCACGCTCTTGGCGCGCGGGGGATGATGCGGCTGAGATAGAATGCCGGGCGTCCCGGCGGCCCGAGTCGGAGCGGCCCACGAAGTGGTTCCGGCCCCCAGCAGCGAGGCCAGCGCGGCCGTCCCCAAACCGGCTCCCGAAGCACCCAGAAAATGGCGACGCGCCATGAGCTTCCTCAGATCATCCGCTTGCAAATCCTGCTTGTGACGCAACATGGTTCGTCATCCCTCCCTTTCAAATCCCAAACGGCTCAAGGCCAAGCCGATCTCATCGAGTCTTGTAGCGATGTTGTCTTCCGACGTATTTCTTGTGCCGTAGTTTTTGTGGCGTAGTTTTTGTGGCGTTACTGCCTTGCGGTGACACTGTCTTGCGGCGGTACTGCCCTGCGTCATGCCGGCTCGTGAGCGTCTCAGCCCCGGGTAATCGTCTCGTCCAAGTTCAGCAGCGCGCTGGCCACCACCGTCCAGGCAGCCAACTCGGCCACGTCGCAATCAGTCCGCCTCGCCGCCTCCCCCACCGACAACAGCGCATCGGCGGCCTCCGGATCTTCGGCGAAGACAAGTGACTGATGCTCAAGCAACTCGCGCAGCACCTTCACTTCATGCGGCAAGGGACGTCTTCCTGTCACTGACCGGAAAGCGAACTCCAGCCGCTCGGCCGTCGTCTCTCCCCCCTCCACCGCAATCCGTTCGGCCAACTTCCGAGATGCCTCGACATACGTCGGGTCATTCATTAACACCAGCGCCTGCAGAGGCGTATTCGTCCTCGCTCGACGAACCACGCAGGTCTCTCGATCCGGAGCGTCGAACGTGGCGAAACTAGGTGGCGGAGAAGTTCGCTTCCAGAAGGTGTACATCGAGCGGCGGTAAAGATCGACGCCATGGCTCTGCTCATAGGTCTGCGCTGTCCAATTCCTGCCATCCGCCCGAGATGCCAGTTCATCCCATAGGCCCTCCGGCTGATAGGGCGAGACGCTCTGTCCACCGATCCGTGAATCGAGAAGTCCGCTGACCGAGAGAGCCAGGTCGCGAATCAATTCGGCCGGGAGTCGGAATCGAGAGCCTCGGCCTAGCAAGCGATTTTCCGGGTCGGAGCCGACCATCTCCTCCGTGACATGAGACGCCTGTCGATAGGTCGATGAAGTGACCAGCATCCGCATCAGTTGCTTGACATCCCAGGCCCTCGCGTCCCCATCGCCATACGTCTGGCCACGCGACTGATCCTCATCCACGTCGCTTCCCTCATGTCCAGGCAAGTCGCCTCGGCTGGGCTGACGAAACTCGGATGCCAGCCAATCCAGCAATTCCGGATGACTTGGTCGTTCCCCCTGAGATCCAAAATCCTCGCTGGTCTTCACCAAACCGGTTCCGAATAGCAACTGCCAATAACGATTGACGGTAACTCGAGCCGTCAAGGGCTGTTCGGGCGAGACGAGCCATCGGGCCAGGGCCAGGCGATCAGGCGAGACTCCCTCCAGTAACGGCGGGAGACTTTCCGGCACATTCGCCTCCACCTTGTCTCCTGGCTTGTCGTATTCTCCCCGCAGAAGAATGAACGTCTCGCGGGGCTTCTCCATTTCCCGCATCACCATCGTGGTCGGAATCTCCTTGTCGAGCGACTCCAGCTGCTTCCGCAGCTCTTGCAGGCTCGATTCCAGCTCGGCTCGCTCCGGCGATCCCTCGTCCAACCCAGCCAGCTCTTCATCTCGCCGTTTGATTTCCCTGTCCAATTCCTCTCGACGCTCGACCTGTTCCGGCGTCGGCAAGGCAATCTTCGGTTCCGCGTTCCCCCGCGAACCATCCAGCCCTCGCTCGGGAACGTTGTGAAAGAAAGCATACAACTGAAAGTAGTCGCGCTGACTGATGGGGTCGTACTTGTGATCGTGGCATTGAGCACAGGCGACGGTCAATCCCAGCCAGACCGTGCTGGTCGTGTTGACTCGGTCCACGATATACGCCGCGTGATACTCCTCGGGAATCGCTCCACCTTCGAAGTTGATCATGTGATTGCGATTGAAGCCGCTGGCAATCTGCTGCTCGAGCGTCGCGTCGGGCAAGAGATCTCCCGCCAGCTGTTCGATAGTGAATTGATCGAAGGGGAGATTGCGATTGAAGGAGTCGATGACCCACTTCCGCCAGACCGTCATGTCCCGGCCGCTGTCGATATGATACCCGTGCGTGTCGGCATAGCGGGCGGCATCCAGCCAATCGAGCGCCATGCGTTCGCCGTAGCGAGGCGAGTCGAGCAGCCGATCGACAAGCCGTTCGTAGGCGTCCGGTGACTGGTCGGCGAGAAAGGCATCGATCTCTTCCGGAAGGGGAGGGAGTCCCGTGAGATCCAACGTGACTCGGCGAATCAACGTCTCCCGATCGGCCTCCGGGGAGGGCCGACGTCCTTCCGCTTCCAGCCGCTGCAAAACGAAAGCGTCCACTCCATTGCGAACCCACGAGGAGTCCTTCACCGGCGGCAAGGCAGGTGCCACGGGAGGGACGAAGGACCAGAGTTGACGGTATTGGGCTCCCGATTGAATCCACTTGTTCAGTAGCTCGATTTCCGAAGCCGACAATGGTTTGCCCATCTCCTCGGGAGGCATCCGCAGGCTCTCATCCTCGGATTGGATGCGGGCAATCAGTTCGCTCCGTTCCGGGTGGCCTGGAACGATGGGAATCGAACCGGAATCGGCTTCCGATTGAGCACTCTCGGGCTGGTCCAACCGAAAACCTCCCTGCCGTTCCGCCGCGTCGGGACCATGGCAGGTAAAGCACTTCTCCGAAAGAATCGGACGAATGTCCCGGTCGTAATCGATCTGGTTTTCATCGGCGGAAAGCAGCGGGGCCTGAAGCAGCCATAGAATCAGTCCCCAGCCGCTACAACTCGCTATTGCCCGCCGTGAATTCTCCCCGCAACGGAAAAAACTGCTCCAACATTTCAGCATGATGTGGATTACCTCGACTCACAAAATCGCCCCTCCCGTTCGCTCCTGGGGAACTGTCCGCTTCCCTTGACGCGAGGCTCGGGCTCGGGCCGACGCAAGATTCTGGGTTCTTGGGTCTTGGTTCTTGATTCTTACTGATACCTATGGGCCT
>JBJHCD010000422.1:0-5733 GCA_050485845.1 Pirellulaceae bacterium
GAACTACCGCGTCATTTCCAAACACTTCGCGAGCGTCACGGCGTCGAGCCTTCTCGGCAAGCAGAATCGTGTTACTGGTCCCATCCGCAATGTCGCTCATCGAATACCACTGCAGGTGAGCGAACACACCCCGAGGCCGACGACCTGACTGGCTTTCCGGACCGATGCTGTCTCCCACCGAGAAGGCGTAGTTGGTGCTACCCAAACCAAAACCGGTTACCGAGGGTTGAGCGTCCGAGGGACAAATCAGTGTTTGAATTTGGGCCGTCCAGCCCGGATAACCGCCATGCCAAGGATTCGGCCCCTCCGGAACCCACTGGCCATTGAATCCATTCATGATCTGGTCGTACAGCGGTTGCTGTTCAATGTAGGGAAGCAGCGAGATGAAACCGCTTCGCCAGTGGCAATTTCCCAAATCGTCACAAGGGGACGTCCCGGCAGCTCGAGCTACAAACACATTGTAGGTGTCGTGATAGTTATGCAGCGCGATGCCGAGCTGCCGGAGATTGTTGGAGCACTGCATTCGCCGAGCCGCCTCGCGGGCCGCCTGCACGGCCGGCAGCAGCAACGATACCAATACTCCAATGATGGCAATCACCACCAATAACTCCACCAACGTAAAACCCCGACTCGGCCGCTGCCGTCTTGGTGACATAGTCATGGCCCCAGTCCTCCCTTCACATCATCAACAGTAAAATAGAAATTAATGAGTCTTAACACCTTCAACCCCGCAACAATGGACAACCGCTTCAAGGATGTATGTAAACAATGGGGGCCAAGATGTCATAACTCGAACAACAATGATGCTAGATGGGGCACTGCGGCCTGTCAATGAAGGGTCACCGGCTAACGATTTGTTTTTGACTTGGTGGATTAACGTAAAGGGTCTAATGTTTCCTTTGTCGGTGTGTAAAATCGTTGTTTCTTCGTGGTTATGTGAGTTGGTTGTCCACTGCCACGTTTTGTTGCATATGGAGACAGAACCGCTATAGCCACCCGTTAGAGGTGGTAGAAGCGGCTGCTAGTCTGGCTATCGGCACCCTGCTTCCCCTAAGCTTGAACGGAATGGTTCCATGTCGGCCGTCTTTCCAAACACCGACCGCACGAGCACTCGAGATGCCCATGGGCGTCCGCGGGGAACATTTCTGCTCCGCAGTAGTATTTGCATTTCTTCTGCAGTTAAGCGGCAGCGTAACCGCCGTTCATGGACGCCAATCGGCCAAGCGGAGAGGCACATCCGGAGTCGAGAGCAGTGCGAATGGGGGCGACCGCGATTCACCGACGCGGAAGCTCGACCGCGAGCCGATCGCTCGCAGTTGCTCCTGACGCACGCGAGTTTGGCGCGCGCGGCTCTGAAGCGGTCGAGTTTCACACGCTAGACATTGATCGCTTCACCCATCCAGCGGCGAGCGAACCACTTGTCCAACTCGACCACCCACAGCACGTTGGCCGAGATGACGATCAACACGATCCATTCCGTAAGCCCCAGCGGCTCGGTCTGGAACAGAAACTGGAAGACCGGGAGGTAGGTGAACAGAAGCTGGAACACGATCACCAACGCCACCGCGATCAGAACCGGACGACTCCCGAACAGCCCCCGCCAGTGCAGGGAGGGTGCCGTAATGAAACGAGTGTTAAAGAGATAGAACACCTCAAAGAACACAATCGTGTTGACGGCGACGGTCCGAGCCAACTCGTCCGTCTGGCCGGTCCGTTCCATCCAGAGAAATGTGCCGAACGTTCCGGCACAGATCACGAAGGAGACCAGAATAATCCGCCAGAGAAAGTAACCCGTAATCAAGCTGGTGTTTGGATCGCGCGGCGGGCGCTTCATCACCTTCGCCTCCGGCCGTTCAAAGGCCAGGGCCAGCGAAAGCGTGACGGCCGTGATCATGTTGACCCACAGTACCTGGACCGGCGTCAGGGGGAGCGCCAGACCAAACATGATCGCAATCAGAATCGTCAGCCCCTCTCCGCCATTGGTCGGCAAAATGAACAAGATCGTCTTCCGCAAGTTGTCATAAACCGTGCGCCCCTCCTCGACGGCATGTGCAATGGAAGCGAAATTGTCGTCCGTCAGCACCATCTCGGCCGCTTCCTTCGTCACCTCCGTCCCCTTCACCCCCATCGCGATTCCCACGTCGGCTCGCTTCAAGGCCGGCGCGTCGTTCACCCCATCCCCGGTCATCGCCGCCACGGCTCCTTCCGATTGAATGGCCTGGACCAGACGCAACTTGTGTTCCGGGCTGACTCGAGCGAACACCTCGCACTCTCGCACCGCTTGGCGGAGCCCCGCCTCATCCAATTCATCCAATTCCTGTCCCGTCATCACCTGACGGCCATCACCGATTCCGAGCTGGCGGCCGATCGCTCGAGCGGTCAAGGCATGGTCCCCCGTGATCATGACCACCGAAATCCCCGCTTCATGACACTTCTTCACGGCCCGAATCGCCTCGTCCCGAGGAGGATCGATGATCCCAACCAGCCCCAGCATGATCAGACCGCTCTGCACGGCCTCGAAGTCCAAGCGATTCTGATCCTCCCCCGCTGGCTGATACGCCAATGCCAGAACTCGCTTCCCGTTGGCGGCCATCTGCTCGGCCTGCTCCTCCCAATACGATCGCTCGATCCCCTTTGCTTCTCCCTCCCCATTTCCCTCTTGCCGATCGCACATCGATAGGATCTGCTCCGGGGCTCCCTTGACGAATAGGACTCGCCCTGGTTTTCCTCCCTCCCCCTGGCTGGCGGGAACTTCGTGAAGGGTCGCCATGAAGCGGTACCGCGACTCGAACGGAATCGTATCGAGCGTCTTCCACGTCCGCCGGCATTCCTCCACCTCGACCGACGACTTCATGGCCAGAGTAATCAAGGCCCCTTCCATGGGGTCGCCATGCGGTTGCCACTCCCCTTCTTCCTGAGTCAAATCGGCGTCGTTGCATAGCAGTCCGGCGCGCACCAGTTGCGGGAGGATACTTCCCTCCGACTCGGAACCCTCCGAGGAGGAAGTTGAGGAGAATGTAGAGGAGGATGTTGAGGAGGAAGAGGACGACGAGGATGCCGACGAGCCATGTGGATCGGGCTGAATGGAACCCTGCGGCGCGTAACCGACTCCACTGACCTGAAAACTCCCCTCTCCCGTCACGATGGAAGTGACGGTCATTTCATTGCGAGTCAGGGTTCCGGTTTTGTCCGAGCAGATGACGGTTAAGGCTCCCAGGGTGTCCACGGCCGGAAGACGCCGAATGATGGCGTTGCGGTTCGCCATGCGGCGAACACCAATGGCCAGGACGATCGTCATCACGGCCGGCAGTCCTTCGGGAATCGCCGCCACGGCGAGGGCCACCGCGGCGAGGAAGACCTTAGCGGGTTCGCCTCCCCGCGCGTAGCCCACGGCGAAGGTGAGAACGGCAAAGGCCACGATCAGGATCGCCAGAATATGGCCGAAATGGTTCATCTGGCGAATCAGCGGTGTGGTGATCGATTTCGTCTCGGACACCATCTGGCTGATCTTGCCCAGTTCCGTATGGTCCCCCGTCGCCACCACCAATCCCACTCCCTGGCCGCTGGTCACCAGCGTCCCGGAAAAAGCGAGACATTTGCGATCCCCCAAATCCGTGTTCTCGGGGAGAGTGTCCGTCTCCTTGGTCACCGGAACCGACTCCCCGGTCAGCATCGCCTCGTCAATCTGCAATTCTCGAACGGCCACCAATCGCAAGTCGGCGGGGACCTTCGCACCGGAACGGAGCAAGATTCGGTCTCCCGGCACCAACTGCTCGGCGGGAACCGTTTGTCTCTTTCCGTCGCGAACCACAATCGCCTCCAGCGAGAGCATCCGCGAAATGGCTTCCAGAGCCTTCTCGGCCTTTCCCTCCTGAATGAAGCCGATCAAGGCATTGATCACGACCACCGCAAAGATGACGCCCGTGTCGATCCAGTGGTCGAGCAGTGCCGTCGCGATACCGGCCACGATCAGCACATAGATGAGAATGTTGTGAAACTGCAGCAAGAACCGAACGAGCGGTCCGCGGCGCTGGGGGGGCTTGAGTCGATTCGGTCCGAACTGCTGCAGTCGCCGATCCGCTTCCTCCGCCGCAAGTCCCTCTTGCGTGGTGGCCAATTCCTGTTCCGCCTGCTCCAAAGTCCGGGCATGCCACGGAATGCGGATCAATTGTTCTGCGTCAGGCACGGTGCTTCCTGTCATCAACTTGACTCTCGTTGCGGCTCAAGGAGTATTCTTCTTCCGGACCAGATCCTGTTTCCGGACCGGATAAACCGACCTCGCCCATCGCCGGCCCAAACCCGCGACCAGCCGATACTCGGCGGCGGCCAGCACGCCCGATTGTTGGGCTCCATCTAGCCTTCGCCTAGTCTACGCGAGACGCCTCTGCCAATATAGTGAGGTTGACGAGTGGACGGAGCGTTACGTTGAAGAGCTGTTGCAAAGTGCTGTTGCAAAGTGCCTCGGAACGGAGGGAAAGTAAAAGTCATGAGACTGGATCACAATATGCCGGCTATCCGTAAGGGCCATCGAAACATGCCACAAATGCCGCTCTGGGGGATCTTGTTGATCTCCCTGGCCATGGGCTGTCAGTCGGAGAATCATGAATCCGTTACCGGCATCGTGGCGGGAGAACGGGAACCACTATCGGCTTCCAACGTGCCGCTGACCCCCGCTTCGTTCACGGACACGCAAACGGATTGGCCGGGATTTCGTGGACCTGGCGGGATGGGAGTCGGCTCGTCCCCGAACCCTCCTCTCACCTGGAGTCACGACGAGAACCTGGCTTGGAAAATCGAACTTCCCGGGCCGGGAGCCTCCAGCCCGATCATCTGGGGCGACCGAATCTATCTCACTTGCTATTCGGGATACTTCGTTCCGGGGGAGCCCGAAGGGAGCCTTGAACAATTGAGGCGCCATCTCTTGGCGATCAACCTGTCTGATGGCGAGGTGATTTGGTCGCGTGAGATCGCGGCCAAGTTGCCCGAGGAATCACAGATCCGCGATCATGGCTACGCAGCCAATACTCCCGCCGCCGATGAAGACCACGTCTACGTCTTTTTCGGCAAGACCGGCCTCTTCGCCTTCGACCATGATGGCCGGCAACGGTGGCAGGCCAGCGTTGGGGAGGGAACCAGCGGTTGGGGAACCTCCGCGTCCCCCCTGCTGCATGACGATCTGGTGATCGTCAATGCCAGCGTGGAAAGCGAATCGCTCATCGCCCTCGACCGGCAAACCGGCGAGGAGCGGTGGCGAGTGGAAGAGGTACGCGAATCCTGGAACACCCCGGTCATTACCGAGTCCGATTCCGGGCGAACCGAGTTGCTGATTGCGATGCTCGGTAGGATTCTGGCCGTGAACCCCGCGACGGGAGAGACTTACTGGAGCTGCCAAACCGATATCGGCTGGTACATGGTTCCCAGCATCGTGTCGGCCGACGGGGTGAATTACTGTCTGGGAGGGCGATCGGGCATCGCCGCCCTCGCCGTTCGGGGAGGGGGGACGGGAGACGTCACCACCACGCATCGCATCTGGACCAGCACGCGGGGTTCCAATGTCTCGTCACCGGTCGTCCACGACGGCCGGGTCTATTGGGTCAACGATTCCAGTGGCGTGGCGGGATGTGCCGATGGAGCGACGGGAGAACTCCTGTACGAACAGCGTCTGGACCGAGCCGGCCAGGTTTACGCGTCGGCACTGCTGGTCGGCGACCGCCTGTACTACCTCACTCGAGA
>JBJHCD010000423.1:0-5732 GCA_050485845.1 Pirellulaceae bacterium
GCAGGAGGCGCTGCTGGCGCGCTGGGGCTATCCCTATGTGATGGAGGAGTTCCGCTTTCACGTCACCCTGACCGGGCGGCTCGGGGGGGATGTGGCGGCGGCGGTGGAGCGGGCCGCCGCGGCGCATTTCGGCCCGGTGCTGGACGAAGCCCAGACGGTGGCCACATCGTCAATCCGCTCGCCACATCATGACTTCAGCCAGCGGTCGAACCAGTCGAAGGCTTCCTCCTGCATCGGGACATCGAATTTGTGAGGTCCCGGGTAAAACGTGCAGCGGTAGCGGTCCGAGACGCCCGCTTTCTCAAAGATCGCCTTCAGCTGCCGGTCGGCTCGCTCCATTTCGGGCATGGTGAAAAGCTGGTCGTCAATGTCGTTCTGCACGAGCGTCGCGGCGGGAACTCGCAGGGCAAAAATCTCCGAGTAGTCCAGATCGCGAGGCAAGAGGGGAACGTAGATCATCCACGTGTGCGTGTAGCACTTGTGAAGCAGATAGTCCCGCCAAGTGGACATCATGCCGACGCAGCACGCGCAGCGGATTCGCTCGTCCAGACCCCCCAGAAAAACCGTCCGGAGGCCGCCCCCGGAGAGTCCCGCACAACCGATCCGATCGGCGTCAACATCCGCGCGCGAGCTGAGATAATCGAGAGCTTGCTGATCTTCCGTAAAAAAGACGCCGGGCCACGTCGTTCCGGCGCAGAACAAGCTCTTTGCCATGATGTGCTCGTGACCAGAGGCCCAGGTGTTATACGCGGAAATCGACTCATCGGAATCGTCACGGATCGGGGTGGCCCCGAACCGCGCCCGTGGCGAAACATCCTGCATTTGCACCTTGCGGCTCGCAAACGCAAATGCGTCGTGAACCAGCACCACGTAGCCACGCCTGGCCAGTTCATTCGCCCACGCTCGGCCGCCGTAGTAACCCTCCTGATGTCTGGCCATCAGCGGGTGCTGCGCTTCGCTGGTACGAGTAACCTTCTCCCAACCAAAGTACTTGTTTCCGCCGTGATCATGCAGCGCCACGATCGCCGGGAGCCTCCCCTTCGCCCCCGCCGGTTTGAGCACCACCGCGCTGGTGCGCGGCCCATAAGACAATTGCCAACTCAGCCGCTCGACGGTAAGCCCATCGAACTCCGATGTCTCCTCGATTCGCAGATCCTCGAGTGGCTGCACCGACGGCGGAGAAAGGCACTCCAAAACCCGATGCTTTGCTTCCTGGCGCCAAGCGGCGAGGTCTTGAAACCGTGGCTGCAGGTAGGACAAGCGAGCAGGCTCGTCGCCAACAATCGCCGCCGCCCACGGACCGTACGCGCCCAGCATGTTCGCGGAGACGCCCGGTAGTTCGCTGTCGGCCAGCAGCGCTCCGTGCAGTGAGTTCGCACCGGAATCCGGCGCAAGAAGATAGGCCAGCGCGGCGCCGGTTCCGGTCACCGTCTGCTGCAAAAACTCCCGGCGTGGCTGATTCATGTCAGGCTGGGTCATAGCGCACTCTTCAATGGCGGTCAGTAGAATCGATACCCAAGTACGTTTGCGTCCAGTGTCCGCGGACAACGCGAAACCAGTCCCTTGTTACAGCTTGGATTGAAGGTGTCCGTGGGATGCACCATAGTAGCGCGAGCCGTCGGGACGGCCCCCCCTCAACCGCTCCACCGGCATCCTCATTCCTCGCGGAAACAAAGCACAAGTGTACCATCTGGGGCTTACCGGAAGGTATCGCGCGACCCAGGGACTCGTCGTGCTTCCCGCCGGTCAGAGTTCGCGGCAGAGCCAAACGCTCGGAATTTCCACGGCAAAACCTGCTTTCTCGTATGCTCGGCGAGCCGGGGCATGGCTGGGATCCCCGCCGGTTGCCACGGTCGCGACCCGCATACCCTCCTCCTTCATTCTCGCCAACGCGAACTCGTACATCGCGGTACCAATCCCCCGGCCTGCATGATCCGGATGAACCGCGTTCAGCCCAATCTCGCCGACTTGCCGCTCGCGATTCATTTGGATCGCGACGAAACCGACAATCGTGCCTGCCATCTCCGCGACGTAGACCTCCCAGCCGGAATCGGGCTGAACGAGCGATGTCAACATCGCCCCTTGAGCCTCATCGTCGGGTGCCTGGGCTCGCTCGTAGATGGAATCGCCGAGGATCGAACGGAAGGAGGCAAATACCGGCGCGAACGCCGCCTTTCTCACAGCTTCCATCGGAGCCTGATCGTCCGATCGGGATGGTCGAAAAACGACGTTGGTTCGTGGATCGTCCATCGGATCGTTCATCGGTGGATAAGTGATGTTGAATGATCAGGGGTCCGTGGCGTATTGCGTGACTTGCCTCGGACTGATGCCAACTCAACGAGCCATCCTAACGAACCGAATCCGATCCTTCCACTTTGACCGGCACGTTGCTTCGATGAATCCCTTGCGAAACCGGTGGATGAGCGTTTTCGACGCAGCCGATCAGCAGGTCGGGACCGAAGATGCGTTGGGGCGGCGTACCTCATCGGTTATTGACCCTGCTGGTCGAGTGACGGCCAGCATTGAACCGCTCGACAATCGGCACCACTGATGAACACTCAGGGACACTAATGAGACCGCATGAACCGAGCGTCGTGATCGCGGCGGGCCGCAGCCAACCACCCACCGGCAACGAGTTCGCAGTTCCTCCCGGCAACACGGCTGTCGATTCTTCTCATCAGTGTCCATGAGTGTTCATTCGCGGTCCCCCACCGGGAGGTCAACCGCTTCCAGGACGCTCAGCCACTAAAAACTGGGCCGAACGGTTGACATGCCACCAACGTTCAAGCGGATCGAGTGCCGAACAACCTGTTGTCACGCCCCCGGGGTGAGAGAGCGAAAGTGGCTCTGGATTTTGCGGTGATGTCATTGGCATGCCGTACGCTGGGGCTGGGAAAAATTATCGCAGAGGCGCGGAGAGGCAGAGACGCAGAGGAATACGGCGATGCGGCAACCATTGGTATCTGTTACCGGCCGAATTGTGGTCGTGCTATTGCCAACGAGCGAGCCTTCCCCCGAGGACCTTTCGGCGTCGGTTGTCGTACAAAGGCGTTTAGCGAACTCTCTGGTGCGCAATCAGTTAGCTGGTGGAAACATCGGTGCGGCCCTTGGATCCTTTCGTACGTTGGTGGCTTGTCGAACGCGCGGCTAAGTTGGTGGTGGCGGACTTTCTAGAAGCGGTTGACCACCGATGGGGAACCGCGAATGCACGCTGATAAACACTGATGGGAAGAATCGGCCGGCATTGATCCGCTCGGCAATCGGACAACCTACCTGCATGACCCGGCCGGGCAGCAGGTGGCCGTGGAGAATTCCTTTGGCGCTCGGACCACAAATCTCTACAATGCGGAAGGTCAAGTCTCCGCGAGCGTCAACCCTCTGGGAGCTTGTGGCTGCCACGTGTACAACGTGGCGGGACGTCAGGTCGTTCGGATCAATCCTCTGGGCGCGCGAGTCACCAATCTATTATGAGTGATTCAAGAGCGCTGAAGCAGGGAAAGCGTCGCCACGTGCTGATTGTCGCCGTGGTGGTTGTCAAAATCGCGGCTGGCGAGCGGACACCGGAAATGTGATCCGGTGCCCGGCAATAGGTAAGGTCCGCCGTGACGGCGACGTTCGGTCCATGCAGTCTCATCAGTGTCCATCAGCGTTCATTCGCGGTCCCCCACCGGGAGGTCAACCGCTTCCAGGACGCTCAGCCACTACAAACTGGGCCGAACGGTTGACATGCCACCAACGTTCAAGCGGATCGAGTGCCGAACAACCTGTTGTCACGCCCCCGGGTGAGAGAGCGAAAGTGGCTCTGGATTTTGCGGTGATGTCATTGGCATGCCGTACGCTGGAGCTGGGAAACATTATCGCAGAGACGCGGAGACGCAGAGACGCAGAGGAATACGGCGATAGGGCGACACGGCAACCATCGGGAATCGACCCTCTGCGCCTCTGCGCTGACTTTGCCTTTTCGGCGCGGAATGCCGCTGAGATCCGAAGTTACCCTTGGGCCATTCTTTGAATCGCTGGATCCGCCGTTCGGTGGGATCCGGATGGGCAAAACAACGTCGGACCCCGGCGAGCGCGCGCGCACCAAGAGCAGCCCTCGATGGCTCATCCTTGCGCAAGAGAATTTTCAGAGGCGGGAGCGGGGGTTGGCCAGTCGGACCGTTCGGGACGGGACAATCCCGACGGCTCGCGCCTCGGGCTTGAAGTTGCGCATTTTCGGATTTCGCGAGAGGTGACTGATCCTAGCCCCCCGGGACCAACCTTCAGGGGGGTGTTCTCGGTGACGTGCCAGCTACTCGGGGGGACTCCTTGAAATCCTTCTCAAGAAAGTGGTTCCAATGGGATCAGCTCGGAGAGCTGATCCTTCAAGGCCATCTCCTCGCGCGGAAGGAGTCTTAAGGGGGAGGGAGGTAGCCAATAAGTCATCAAGCCCCAGGGGGATGACCCCCTGGGGAGGTGGGCGTGATTTCAAAGCGAACTCAGCAATAGCCGGAATTGGCTGAAACGATTGCAAGCCTATTCCCGCTCGCGTTCATCCGGTTATTCCCCTTCGTCAATCTCTGCAACATGCAAATGTCTGGAAGAAATTCAGACAGCCACATCGCATCTTCGAGATAGTATCCATTCTACCCGCCCGGAAGCAGACGACGAATGAACCGCACGTCGGGTTCCTGCCCTCCCACCGACTGAGTCTGCAAGTACTCGGCCACGTAACGCTGCGTCTTGCGAGGAACCTCCGGTACCTTGAAGTTGTCCCCCTTCTGCAAGATCGGACGATGCTCGGGCATGCTGCCGAAGGCCCGAGTTCCCGCGGCTTGGCAGGGGAACCAATGACCATCGCCATCGGCATCCTCCAAGTAAAACTCGGGATAACAATGCCCCGGAATCCAGACGGTTCGAGCCGGTACGCCATGAGCTCGGCACATGGCTATGAACAGGGACGATAGCTCCTCGCAATCGCCGTCGCCATCCTTCAACGCGGCCAACGCCCCCTTCAAGTCCCCCTCCTTGTATTCCACATGCTCCCGTACCCAATCGTACATCGCCTCCACCTGCTCCCAGGCCGAATCCTTCCCCTCGACCACCTGCCGAGTCAATCGGCGAATCTCTCCGCTGCGGCTCTCAATATAAGGACTCGGGGCCAGAAACGACCGCACGTCCCGGCCGGGCCGCCTGGGAATCACAAACTGAGATGGATCATCCGGACCAAGGATGGAACTTCGAGTCACCTCGATCGTCACCACGGCCTGGCCCGTTCGACCCGGGTGGAGCTGAGGAATGTGGACCAGCATCTGCTTCACGCCATTGTCCAACACTCGGTACCCAATCCGCGGGACCTCCGGAGAAAGATCCTCCGACACCACGGTCACCCGCTGCTCGGGCCAATCAATCGGCACCGGGGCCGTGGCCAAGATTCCCGTGCAAGGCCCCCGCGCCGTAATCGACACGCCGACCTGCCACCGCTGAGTCAACGTCCGATCGAGCCGGATGCCGTTCCCCTTCAGCTCCCGCAAATCCTGCCCGAACACCGGCGTAGTGGCAAAGGGAAATGTGCGACTAAAAAGCAGCAACCCCCAACTGGTGGAGAATACAAGAACCGATCGACGGGACGGCGAGAATCCATTCCGCGGCCGAGTTCGACCTTCTCCCGAACTGCAAGTACCACCATCGATTGCTCGTTGGACGCCGCTGTTCTTCGCTACTTGTCCGCTCATGCTCATCAACACCCTACG
>JBJHCD010000424.1:0-5694 GCA_050485845.1 Pirellulaceae bacterium
ATCTAGCGCCGCGATTTCGAAGGCAACTTTCCGATCCAGGCTATAGCCGTTGGAATGGAGTCCGCTGGCGGCCAGCCCCAGGACAGTATCGCCCGGCGTGATCGCTCGGCCTTGTATCGCCTGGCGACGCTCCACGACGCCGACGCAGAACCCCGCCAGATCGTAGTCACCTGGTCGGTAGACGTCGGGCATGATGGCGGTTTCGCCACCCAGCAGGGAGCAGTCCGCCTCGACGCAGCCGTCGCTGATGCCCTGCACGATTTGCTCCAGCAGTTCCGGATCATCCTGAGCCATGGCGACATAGTCCAGGAAGAACAGCGGTTCGGCGCCACAACAGATCGCGTCATTGACGCTCATCGCGACCAGATCGATCCCAATCGTGTGATGCTGCCGTAACTGCTGGGCCACCTTGAGCTTCGTTCCCACTCCGTCGGTGCAGGCAACCAAGACGGGGTCTTGGTATTGGCGAGCGAAGAGGCGGCTATCGAAATCGAGCTGAAAGAGGCCCGCAAAGCCCCCGTCTGATCGCAGGACACGGGGAGAGAATGTGCGGTGCATCAGGCGAGGGAGACGAGCCATCGACTGCTGGTAGACTTCCAGGTCGACGCCCGCATCCTTATAAGTTGCTTTGCCCATTGGAGTTACCTGCAGCGGAAAAACCGCGATTCTAGGGCCCCTGACGGCCGATTGTCAACGACGCTCCCACCCGTGGGGATGAAGGAAAGCTCGCGAGAGGTTTTGAGAGGTTTGAGTGTTTTCGAGAGGTTTGAGTGTTTTCGTCGGATTGATTGGAGGCCCCCGCGACATCGTTCCCTGGAGATTTGTTGTTTGGCGCTTTGGCGCCCCCATTGGCTCGCGGGCGAGCCCCTGTCATGAGAGACTGGTTCGACGATAACCGGGATGCTTGGCGTCGAAGATCTCCGGCAGCCAGCGGGCTCCGATTCCCGACCGCTCGGGAAGCGAAATAGCTCCTTCCCGCACCACCAGCGTCTCATCGATCAATTGTGGATAGAGTGTCGCGATGTGTGCTCGCACGGTCTCCTGCCAGGCAACCCCCGACACCGCGCCGGCAACCTGCAATCCCGCCAGTAGCGTGAGCGGCCCGGTGCAGTCGTGCAGGAGTGTCGGGACGTTATACAAGCGGGCCAGTTCGGCGATGCGTCGAGTTGCCGAGATACCGCCGACCCAGGTCGGATCGATCATCACATAGTCGGCCGCTCGGCCCTCCAACGCCTGCCGATATTGGTCCGCCGTGACCAGCATCTCACTCACCGCCACGGGGACGCGAATCTGGGATCGAAACGTGGCCATGGTTTCCACGCAATCGGGCCGGAGAATGTCTTCCAGCCACATCGGTCGTACATCCGCCATCGCCTCGGCAATCCGCCGCGCGGCGGCCAGACTGAAGAAGCCGTGTCCATCCAGCATCAGCTCCAGCCGATCACCAGCATGTTCCCGCAGGGCATGAAACGGAGCGACTCCCTCGGCGACATCCTGCCAAGAGAGATAGTCTCCTCCTCGCCGCCGGTAAACTCCGTCAAAGGACCATAACTTCGTCGCTCGATACCCGCTCTCCAGCAGTTCGGCGACCAGCTCATCCGGCGCGTGAACGCTTTTCCAACTATCCTCCCACTCCCCCGGCCGGCCCGGGTCTCCATGTCCCGGCCATCCGGAGGCGGCCGGGTCGAAGCGATTCGACTTGCCATAGAAGGGTCCACCGCAGCTATTATAGACCGGTACGGCATCGCGGACGGGGCCCCCCAAGAGTCGCCAGATGGGCCGCTGAACCAACTGACCGGCGATATCCCACAACGCCAGGTCGACGGCCGAAAGGGCCCGCAATTCCGCTCCGGTTCCCCCGAATGCCCCGCTCCGCTCCGACAGGAACCGCCAGTGACTTTCCACGGCTCCCACGTCCGCTCCCAACAGTCGTTGGGCCATCCAGTCATGCAGCACGCTCGCCACGGCCGTCGGAACATAATAGGTTTCACCATGTCCGATCACGGGAGTCCCGGCGACCGTCCCGGCGTCGGTGTGAATCCGCAGCATCAACAGTCCCGGCATGATTTCATGCGGAACGACCGTTTCCAGGGCCGTGATCCTCGGGCCACGCCGGAAGGCATGCTGTTGAGTCGGGCTGGAGGCCCGCGTCAGAAATTCCTGAGATCTGTCTTCTTGGGAAGCAGAGTTTTCCGAGTCACTAGTGTTATCCGACTTATCAGCGGGCATCGCGGTCAGGCTCCGAAGCGAGAATGTCCGAGGAGATGTGTCGGCGTTGAATCTGCGTCAGTTCGAGAATACCAGTTCGAGCGACCCGCAGAAGCTCGGCCAACTCCGCCTCCGAAAAGGTCGCCTCTTCACCGGTCCCCTGGACTTCGACGTATTGTCCCTTGCCGGTCATGACGACATTCATGTCGACGGCGGCGGCGAAATCGAGTTGATAGTCGAGATCCAGCCAGACTTCACCTTGAACAACGCCCACGCTGACGGCGGCGACTGAATCGCGGAGCGGCAAGGTTTCGGGATCGGGAAGCCGATCTCGGACACCTTCCACCGCCGCCACCAAAGCCAGAAATCCCCCGGTGATGCTTGCCGTGCGGGTCCCTCCATCCGCCTGAAGCACATCGCAGTCCACCGTGATGGTCCGGGGCCCCAACGCGGAGAGATCGGCCACCGCGCGAAGACTACGACCAATCAACCGCTGTATTTCCGTCGTCCGTCCATCGACCTTGCCTCCTCGGTCACGACTCTTTCGTGGCGAGGTACTGCCGGGAAGCATGCTGTACTCGGCCGTGATCCAACCTTTCTCCTGTCCAAGCAGCCAGGGGGGGACAGCCTCCTCGACGCTGGCCGTGCAGAGCACCATCGTGTTTCCGGAGCGATAGAGCAGACTGGCATCGGCCGACTCGATGAAGTTCTTCTGGATGGAGACGGGACGCAGTTGCTGACGGGAACGAGGGGGGTTGGACATGAAAATCGCTGGGGCTGAAGGGCTGAAGGGCTGAAGGGTTGAAGGCTGCAGTTCGAATCCCCTTTGGGGCGATGGCGGGAAGTCGAGTGGGGTGGAACGGTACGGTGCGGAACGATGTGGCGGAGTCTGCCGATCGAGGAGACCGGCCTGCCTAGTCACCCAACATCCATGCCAGCAGGCCCTTCTGGGCGTGCAGGCGATTGGAGGCCTGCTGCACCACGGCACTTTGCGGCCCATCGATCACCTCACTGGTCACCTCTTCGCCTCGGCGAGCCGGCAGGCAGTGCATGAAGCGAGCCTCCTTGGCGGCGACCCGCATGAGATTTGCATTGACCTGGTAGGGGCGCAAGTCCTGTTCCCGCTGCGTCTGTTCATCTTCCTGCCCCATGCTGGCCCAGACGTCCGTGTAAACAACATGAGCCCCCTCCACGGCTTCCCGAGGATCCTCGGTAAACAGGCGATTGGCGTGAGGAGCCTTTTCGTCCAGTTGCTGAACGAAGTCCGCCGTGAAGTGATAGCCGGATGGTGCCGCCAAAGCGAATTCGACATCGAACATGCCGCAGGCAATCGCCAGACTGCGGGCCACGTTGTTGGCATCGCCGATGTAGGCGATCTTCCGCCCCTGGAGATCGCCGAACAACTCCTGAACCGTAAACAGATCGGCAATTGCCTGACAAGGGTGCGACAGGTCGGAAAGTCCATTAATGACCGAACAGGGACTATATTCCGCCAATTCCAACAACCGCTGATGGGATCGAGTTCGATAGACGACCGCGTCGACATACTGTCCCAGGACGGTGGCGAAATCGGCGGCCGTTTCCCGCTGTCCCCAGCCGACATCCTTTCCCAGAAAGAGGCTGCTTCCCCCGAGGTGCGCGATCGCCACTTCAAAACTGACTCGAGTCCTGAGGGAAGGTTTTTCGAAGAGCAGCGCGATGACGCGCCCGGGCAAGAGCGGGCGCCGCTCCCCTTGATTCCACTGGTCCATCAAGTGCTTGGCCAGCCGAAAGATCTCATGAAGTTCGTCCGCGGAAACATCCAACAAGGAAAGGAAGAGTCGCTTTTGCATAGAGATTCATCGCGAACAAGAAGAACAAGAAAAACGAGAAATTCGGGACATTCCGGAAAGCACGATCAGCCGGCGAGCCCCACTCGCCGCGGTACCACGTTGCGGGAGAGGGGGCAAAGCTTGGGCCGGCAAAACCGACAAACGAAACTCAGCCGGCCGCGTATTCGGTCAGCACGGCCGCCAAGAGATCACAGCCCTCTTGAGCCTGCTCTTCCGTCAGATTCATCGCGGGAAGCAGGCGCAGCACGGACCCTTGCGTGCAATTGATCAACAACCCCCGCTCCAAACACTTCTCCACCACGGGCCCCCCTTCCTTATTCAGCTCGATCCCGATCATCAGCCCCAGGACGCGAACTTCGCGAATCAGGTCGAGCGAGGTGGCAAGTTCATCGAGACGCTGCTTGAACAGAGCGCTGAGGGTCTTGGCATGGTCGAGCAGTTGTTGCTGCTCGATCATTTCCAGAGCCGCGATTCCGGCCCGGGCCGCGATGGGGTTCCCTCCGAACGTGGCGGCATGCATTCCGGGGCGGAGACTGCGAGCGACTTCGGGATGAGCCAGCAGGGCTCCCCCCGCAATGCCGCCGCACAGGGATTTGGCCAGAGTCATGATGTCGGGGGTCACGCCGAAATGCTGGTAGGCGAACCACTCTCCCGTGCGGCCACAGCCGGTCTGCACTTCATCGAAGATCAGCAGAATCCCCTGTTCATCGGCCAATTTCCGCAGCCCTTGAAGGAACTCGGGATCGGGAATCCGTACTCCCCCTTCTCCTTGAATCGGCTCGACCAGGATCGCGCATGTTTCCGAGTCGACTTTTTCGCGGACCGCGTCGAGATCGTTGAACGGGGCATAGACAAAGCCAGCCACCAAGGGCCCGAGGCCTTCATGGTATTTCGGCTGCGCGGTGGCGGTCAGAGCGCCGAGCGTCCGGCCATGGAATCCCCCTTCGAACGTGATGATCTTGTACCGCTCGGCCGATGTATGGAGTCGCGCCAACTTGATGGCTGCTTCATTGGCCTCGGCTCCCGAATTGCAGAAGAAGGCCTGCCCTCCGAAACTTCGCTCCGACAGCATTTCGGCCCATCGCCCCTGGGATTCGACATGCCAGGTGTTGGGCACGTGAATCAAGGTGGCCACCTGCTGCTGCACGGCCTCCACGACCGGTGGGGGGCAGTGCCCGAGCAGATTGCAGCCCCAACCGGGAAAGAGATCCAGATAACGTTGCCCCTCGCTATCCCAAATCCAGGAGCCTTCCCCACGCACCAGGCTGACGGGATATCGTGTGTAGTTCGGAATAACGTAACGCTGGAAGAGCTGCACGGTTTCCCGTGAGCTGAGACAGGCAGAGGTGGTCACGATGAGACTCCGTCAATGAGATGAACCCGCGGCAACTCCGCCGGCGGGCTGGTGAACAAGCTGAGTTCCCACGCCGAGCGTGGTGTAGATTTCGAGCAGCAGGGAATGGCGCAACCGTCCATCGATGATATGAACTTTGCGGACTCCCCGGTTCAGCGTCTCGAGACAGGCCTCGACCTTGGGGATCATTCCCGCTTCATGGGCGCCGGATCGTATCAGGTCTCGAGCTTCATTGGCGGCCCGGGCGTGCAGCAGCGAAGCGGGATCCGACGGGTCTCGCCGCACGCCCTTGACGGCACT
>JBJHCD010000425.1:0-5688 GCA_050485845.1 Pirellulaceae bacterium
CAGCAAAAGGGGTTCGGGAAGCCGACTTCCCACCCAGGTACCGATGGGGGCTCCCGCCATCCCGGCCGCTGAAAAAAGTAGCCCCGTGAGAACTTCGACTTCGCCACGCCGCCAGCGGGCCAGAAAGCCGACCAAAGCGGTGGTTCCCACGGCCGCCAAAGAGATTCCCACCGCGTCGCGGGGAGCCAGGCCCATGCCGTACACCAGCAGGGGGACCGCGAAGAGGGCTCCCCCTCCGCCGGTCAGGCCGAGTGAAATCCCGACCAAGGCTCCAAAGATGAGGCTCAGTCCGATCATCTCTTCTCACTCCTTCCCCGCGATGCTTTTGGTGACCTGGAATTAGGCGGGAGTGGCTGATCGAGTTACCGGGAATCCTGCCGCGACCCAAGCCGAGTAGCCGCCCTTCATATTGGTGACGTTCATCCCGGATCGCTGCAGGAGGCTGGTGGCGATTGCTGATCTCCCGCCACTTTGACATTGCGCGACAATGGGGCGTGAGCGATCAATCTGGTCGAGTTCGCGGAGCAGGGTTCCGAGGAATTGATGCTGTGCTCCCGGAATATGTCCCGATTGGAATTCGGTTTCCGAGCGGACGTCCAGTAATTGCACCGCTCCGCTTTCGATTTGGCTCTGCAACTGCTCGGGACGCCGCGATTCGTAAGACTCGGTTCTCAGCCCGGCCTTCCGAACGGCCGCTGCGTCGAAATAACCACCGACCTTGTCGATTCCAATGGAACGGAGGCCCCGGAGGTGATGGGCGAGCGAGTTGGAATCGGTGATCAAGTAAATTGGCTGGTCGTAATCGACCATGAAACCGGCCCATTGGACCAGGCTGGGGGCGGGTAGGTTAATCGTCTGGGGAACGTGTCCTTGGGAAAAGTCATCCGCGGCCGCGAGGTCGATCACCAATTCATTTCCAGCCAGGCGGGGGAGTTGATCCGGCGATTGTTCCGGCAATTCGTCGTGGTTAAGGTTTCGAACGAGTTCCGGACCCTCTTTGTTGACTCGCTTCATCACGGCGAAGTAGAAGGGGGTTTCCGGTTGATCCGCGAGGATGTAATCCACGAAAGACTGCTCGTCGTCGAACTGGAGTGCGGGGTTGAATCGACGCTCATAGCCCACGGTGCTGGAGGGGATGGCGCCCAGTCCCTTGCCGCAAGCACTCCCCGCCCCGTGGGCCGGCCACACCTGCAGGTGATCGGGAAGTTCCAGAAACCGCCGCATGGAGTGATAGAGTTCCCGAGCGCCGGACTCGGCGCTCCCCACCACTCCCGCCGCTGATTCGAGCAGGTCAGGCCGGCCGATCGAGCCGACGAAGACGAAGTCGCCCGTGAAAATACCCATCGGGACGTCGGCTCCTCCCCCTTCGTCCGTCAGAAGAAAGGAGATGCTCTCGGGTGTATGTCCGGGGGTGTGCACGACCTGAAACTTCACTCCGCCGACATGGAAAACATCGCCATCTCGAAGCAGTTGAGCATCGTACTGGTCGGCGAATTGATACTTCCAGTCGTCCGGGCCCATATCGGAAAGATAGAGTTTCGCTCCAACTCGATCGGCCAGTTCGCGAGAGCCGGAAACGAAGTCGGCATGGATGTGGGTTTCGGCCGAGCCGACCAGGCGGAGGTTCTCGGCGGCCGCTGCCTCCAGATAGGGCTCCACATTCCTGCCTGGATCGATCACGATCGCTTCCCCCGACCTTTGGCATCCAATGAGGTAGGAAGCGTGAGCCAACGCCGTGTCATAAAAATACTTGAGCAACATGGTGGTTCTCCCTGACGTTCTTGGGTGAGTTCGGGTGAAGACGGGGTGTGACGTTCGTGCTGGTTCGTTCGGCCGCGGGACATCCTTCGGCTCCTATCGTCCCAGTGGCTGTTATGTAAATATATCGGAACATCACGATCTGTCAATATCTCGCGGGGTGAGTTGAACCGGGATTCTTCACTTCATCGTGGGGCGTCATTCCATCGGGCTACCAGGTTGACTACGATATCGTGGGTCGACCTTGGGGCAGGGAGAGGTCTGGAATGACGCACACTGGGGATTGTGTCTCGGAAGATAAACTGGTCGCTTACCTCGACGGGACGCTCCCGGAGGATGAGCAGGCCGAGGTGGAGGCACATCTCAACCGCTGCTCAACCTGCCAGCAGACCGTTGATTGGATGACCGAGCACCTGCTCAAGGATGTCTCCGCGGACTCTCTTCTCTTTCCCACCACGTTGGATTACGGCTCGGGTCGCGCGAAGCGCGAGGCCGAGTCGATGGATTTGGATCTAGAATCGATGCCCAGAATCATGAGCCGCTCCGACGTGGAGGGATCCTTGGGGAGAATTGGCCACTACGAGGTGCTCCAGATCATTGGCAAGGGGGGGTATGGGATCGTATTCGAGGCCCTCGATCCCGTCCTCAATCGACATGTGGCCATCAAGGTCCTTTTGCCCGACCTTGCCACTCAGCCCGTGTCACGGCGGCGATTCATTCGGGAAGCTCGAGCGGGGGCGGCCATCAATCATCCCAACGTGGTGACGATCCACGGCGTGGAAGAAAAGGGGGATGTCCCGTTCCTGGTCATGGAATTGATTCGCGGCAAGTCGCTACGAGATCGCTTGCATGGCGAACCCAAGTTGGACGTATTCGACATCTGCCGGGTCAGCATGCAAATTGCCCAGGGGCTCGCCGCGGCCCATGTCCAAGGCATCATCCACCGGGACGTGAAACCGGGAAACGTGATGTTGATGGACGAGCTGAACCGGGTCAAGCTTACCGACTTCGGTTTGGCTCGAGTCGTGGTGGAAGAACACGAATTGACGCTCCGTGGCATCGCGCTGGGGACACCAGGGTACATGTCGCCCGAGCAGGTGCGTGGGGAGGAGTTGGACACGCGATCCGATTTGTTTTCGTTGGGATGTGTGATGTTCGCCATGTTCACGGGGCAGTCTCCCTTTCATGGCCGAACGGTGCTCGAGATCGCTCGACGCGTCGACGCGGACGATCCACCTCGCCTAAGAGAAGTTAATCCTTCGGCTCCCGAATTCATGGACGCCATCGTTCACCGGCTGTTGCAGAAGGACCCTGAGGATCGGTACCAGTCAGCAGCGGAGGTTGCCGACGTGTTGGGCCGTCATTTGGCCATACTCAACCAGACACCGACCGACCGCATTTCACAGACGCTGGCACGTCCACTCGCGGGGGAAAAATCGGAACGCCGGGCCGGAGCGTGGCATGGTGGTTGGCTGCGAGCCGGCGCCGTCACCCTGGTTTTGCTCGGATTATTGGTCCCCTTCATTTTTTCGCGGCCGGGAAATGATCCAAGCGGCGATTCCTCGAACGGGCCCCACCTGCCGGGGACCGAATTGGTGACGGGCTCGGATGTTCCGTTCCATGTTCCCGACCGAAACGGTGACTCCGAGCGGCCCGGTCTCCCCGAACGCCTCATCCACGTCACCGTTTCGCGGTCGGGAGAGGCGGACTGCCGTTCCTTGAAGGAGGCGGTGATGCGTGTTTCGGCCGGAGGGACGATCACGGTTCTCGATTCCGCTCGATACCATGAAAGCCTTCACCTTCGTGATGCCCAGAACTTGACGGGAGTCCATATCGCGGCGCCTCGGCACGCGGTCTTGGAGTTCGAGTCGATCGAACCGCTGATCACGATTGACCGGATCCCCGGCCTTTGCATCTCGGGATTCAAATTCGTTGTTCCCCAAGCGCAGTTTGGGGTGATGATCTCCGGTCCCTGTCCTGGATTGGTGCTCCGCGACTTGATCGTGGAGCGGACCTCCAATCCCAATGGGCTACGGATGAGCAATGGGGCGATCGCACTGCGAGCGGGAGCGGCGGGGAGCGCTCGGCAGCCGATTGAACTTCGGCGAGTTCATCTCGTGGGCACGGATGTGGGGCTGGTGGTGGGAACGGCGTCAGCGGAGGACGAACCCGTTCGAAACGTGGTGGTGGAAGACTGCCGAATTCATGGTTTCAGCTACGATAGTTCCACGCTGTTGGCGATCTTGCGCCGCTGCGAGGACATTGTCATTCGCCGAAACATCTTCCGCGAGGGGGCGACCGGCGTCAGCTTTGTGGCCGAGAATGCGGCAATTCCTCGCGGATGCGTACTCGTCCATAATTCCTGGCATCATCTCGAGAGCTGGATCAATTGGATTGGGCCTCTCCCGTCTGCCTCCGACCTGGTGATTCACCACAACTTGGTTGTCGATACCCTGGCGGTGGCTCCCGCCATTCACATGCTCTCCAGCGTGCATCCCCGGGTCTTTGCCCACAATATCGCGGTTCATTCGAGCGGAAGCAGTGACAGCGGCATGGCTCCATGTGTGCTGGTACGAAATGAATTTCCGTTGTTGTCCCTGGATCCCGAACATCCGAGTTATCTCGGTCCGGATCTGAGCCGCTGGGAGGAGTTTGGCGATTATCCGGATCCTCTGCCGGGAATCTACCCGATCACGCGGCGCTGAAACGGGCGGCGCCGCGGACAGGGGGGATTTTCGAGTTGTATTTCACTCGGGTGGCAAGCAGACTTGAGACAGTGACTCGTCGCGTGCTTGCGTTTGAGAATCTGTCACTTTTTCACTCTGCCACTCTTTCACCCTGTCATGTTGCCGGGAGAGCGCCGCTCCATGTCCATTCCGATGTCCGGATTGCCCGACGAACGCCAGGATCCTTCCTGGGCGACCCTGAGATCCTCCTATCCTTTCTCATCTCCCCAATTTGCGACTCGACGGCTCCAACGACCCGAGGTGGGGCCGGAATGGGTCTCGGAGCATCCTGACGACCAGTCGCCCTATCTGGCGACGATGCGTTCCTTTCCGACGGAAATAGGTCCTTACGATCCGCTTGCCATCTCGCCGGCCACCGTCTCCTCGCCGCCGGCATCCGAAAGTACTCGGCCGCTACGTGTGATCCATGTCGGCCAGTTCATGGTCCGAGCCGGGATCGAGAGCTGGTTGAAGAGTCTCATCCGCTTCATGGATCCACGTCGAGTTCAATTTCTCAGGTGCATTGTGACCAGTTCCCTCAGCGATCCGAAGGTGATGCGCGAGATGCCGGTTCCGATTGAAGTCGGGGGTCGGGAGAGTGTCCGCCGGGCCGCTCGAGATTGTGACGTCCTCTTGGTCAGTGGGCCGGATGCGGTGGCGGAATGGATCCAAGATCAGCTGCCTTCCCTTTGTGTGGGAGTTGCCCATGGAGATGCTGTCTGGACCAGGAACATTCTGGAAGGCTGTGCGCCGATCCTCGATCATGTGGTGGCTGTCAGCCATATGGTTCAAGACCGTATGTGTCGCGGGTTTTCCAGCTCCGTGGTCTATAATGGAATCGATACCGCTCACCTGGCCCGGAGTGCCGCGCGAGATGAAGTCCGTGCTCGATTTGGATTCTCGCCCGACGACTTTGTTCTGGGGGGCGTGATGCGGTTCTCCTCGGAAAAACGACCGGAACTACTGGTCGAAGCAATATCCCAACTTCCTCCCCGATTCAAGTTACTCCTGGTGGGTTGGGGATCGCTCAAGCCCAAGTTATTGGACCTCGCAAATGAACTGGCGCCGACTCGCTGCGTGATGACGTTTGCCGAGGAGTTTCTCGGGGATTATTACCGTGCCTTCGATGCATTCTGCCTTCCGTCAGAATCGGAAGGTTTTGGTCTCGCCACCTTGGAAGCTCAGTTTTGCGGCGTCCCCGTGA
>JBJHCD010000426.1:0-5687 GCA_050485845.1 Pirellulaceae bacterium
ATGCTGCCGAGAACCATGCTGCCGAGAACCGTGCTGCCGAGTACCCTGCGGATCGGGGGGAGGTTCCGAGTGGCGTTCGGAGTTTAGTCCGCCGGGCCTCGAGTCATCGGGCCTCGAGTCACCCGAGTTCGGTTGAGCGAGTGTCACGGGAATGCTCATCAAAATTCCCCTACGGCATGTTGGATTTCGTTGGATTTAGTTAGATACAAGAAGGATATCGACGCGTTTTCGACCCGATATCGGAACAGGGTTCCCGGCGAAAGGTTTCCGGGAGAGGAACGTTACAACGAGAAGTCCTCCGAAACCTTCGCCGGCGATGGGGCGATATAGCCTTAACTGCGAGTGGAAGTGAATGCGCCACCGATCGATTCGCGGTGGGGACGCTTTTTCCCGCGGAATTTTTTCCCGCGGATTTTTTCCCGCGGATTTTTTCCAGGGGAATTTTCCCCCAGGGTTATCGCTCCGTGGAATTTCGCCCGCGGCCTGGCGAAATCCGTTCTGGCCGACGCTATGATACAGAGACATTCCGAGGACTTGGCTTGTAGAGAAGGCGGGGTGCGTGGGATGGACGAGATCGACGGGGAGACCGAGTGGTTGGAGCGGGTACGCCAAGGCGACCGGGAGGCGTTGGGGGCGAGGTTCGAGTTGTATCGCCCGCGTCTCGAGCGGGTGGTCGCCTTTCGGATGGATGCTCGACTGCGAGGCCGAATCGATTCGGCCGACGTGGTACAAGAGGCGTTTCTCGATGCCACGAACCGCCTGGACGATTACCTGGCCGATCCGCCGATGCCCTTCTTCCTCTGGGTTCGATTCTTGACGGTCCAAAAGCTGTCCGAACTTTACCGGCGTCACTTGGGCACGAAGTCTCGAGACGCAGGGCGAGAGATCTCCCTGAACGGGGGAATGGCTTCCCAGGCAACTTCCGCCGTGCTGGCCGCTCAACTCATCGGCCGCCAATCGACTCCCAGCCAAGCTGCCATCCGAGCGGAAACGCGACTGCATCTGGAAGAGGCCCTGAACTCGATGGAGTCCATCGATTGCGAGGTCTTGGCACTGCGGCACTTTGAACAATTGGATAACCGCGAGACGGCGCGCGTGCTGGGGATAAGCGAGTCGGCTGCCAGCAATCGATATGTTCGAGCCATACGCCGGCTGAAGCAGATCATGGATCGATCGCAACTTACATTGTGAGCCCTCCCGTGAGCCCTCGATTATGAACTCCACGGACTCGCTTCTGGGACAGACCGAACCGGACCCGCCAAATCGTCGTCATTCGCCGAACTTATCCGTACCGCCCCGCCCACGGACCCCGCAATGTGAAGTGGTGGTCGAACAATTTGTCCATCAATTGCGGCAGGGAGAAGCTCCCGAAGTCTCCGACTATGTGCAGCGGTTTCCCGAGTTGGCCGAGGAACTGCTGGAGATCTTGCCCACGCTCGTGACACTGGAGGAAGTCGCCAGGGATCCCGAAATGATTCGGGAAACATCGCTCGTCTCCGCCACCTGTCCGAGCCAATTGGGAAGGTATCGGATTCTCAGGGAAGTGGGGCGGGGCGGAATGGGGATTGTGTACGAGGCGGAGCATCTCACGATGCGTCGCCGAGTTGCCTTGAAGGTGCTCCCGCCCCACGTGGCGGCCGATCGAGCGAGGCTCGAGCGTTTCCACCGCGAGGCACGTGCCGCCGGGAGGTTGCACCACACGAACATCGTCCCGGTGTTCGAGGTCGGTTCATCGGGTGAGGTTCACTACTACGCGATGCAGTTCATTCGAGGGCAGAGCTTGGACGCCGTATTTCAGGAATTGCGAAAAGGTACGGCTCGAGCAGCCAATCGGAATGAAGAACAGATTCGGCGGATTGCTCGAGTTGGACTTCAAGTCGCGGATGCCTTGGCGTATGCCCATCGACAGGGAGTGCTCCATCGGGACATCAAGCCGGCCAATCTCCTCTTGGAAGATTCTGGAGTTGTTTGGATCACCGATTTCGGTTTGGCGAAGGACCAAGGGGAGGAACTGACCCAATCCGGCGACGTCATCGGAACCCTGCGATATCTTGCTCCAGAGTGTCTGGAGCGAGCGGCTGACGCGCGGAGTGACATCTACGGATTGGGATTGACGCTCTATGAACTTCTCACGGGAGAATACGCATTTGAGGCCTCCGGCCGGGCGTCTCTGCTGAGGCAGGTTGTGCGGGAGCATCCGATGGCGCCCCGACAGCGAAATCCATCCATTCCGCGCGATCTGGAGACGATCGTGCTGAAGGCCATCGATAAGCATCCGGAGCATCGCTATGCCACTGCCGATGAGATGGTCGAGGATCTGCAGCGATTTCTGGACGACCGGCCCATTCGCTCGCGTCCCATTGCGGCTTACGAGCGGCTCTGGCGTTGGTGCCGCCGCAATCCCCAGCAGGCTTCACTGGCGGTACTTGTGCTCGTCATGTTGGCGGCCCTTGTCTGTGGTTCCCTGCTGTTCGCCGTTCAGTCGAACTATCAAGCTCGACGCCTCCATGCCGAGTCGGAACGGGCACGCGACAGCGAGCGTCTCGCCCAGCAGCGACTCTATGCGTACTCACGGGGGCGAGCACAAGCCCTGCGCTGGACAGGCCGACCGGGGCAGCGAATTCAAGGTTTGGAAGCGATTCGCGAGGCCGCGATAGCCTTTCCATCGCTCGAACTAGATGCCTTGTCGGCTCAGCAGGAACTTTATGATCTTCGGAGCGAGGCCGTGGCCAACATGGTCCTCCCCGACCTCGAAGTTGTCCGCGAGTGGAATGTCGAACCAGGATGGACCAACACGGTTGCCTGGGACGCGGAATATCAAACGTATGCCCAATCGCATCAATTGGGTGACATCCACATCCGGGAGGCGGACGGCGATCGACTGATACGACGCCTCCCCGGTTGGGGAGATCGCGCATGGATCATCGCACTGTCGGCCGATGCTGGTCGCTTGGTCGCCAAGTATCATCCCATCGGTGGTCCGGCTCATGTTCGGCTCTGGAATACTTCCGACGGTGCGGTCCTGGTCGATCGACAGGAATCGCTCGGCAGCGCTGCCTTTGCCTTCCATCCCGGCGGAGACGAGTTGGCCCTGGGAACGCTCGGTGGGATCGAACTGATCCAAGCCTCGAATGGTCGGCGACTCCGCATGCTTCCGGAAACCGTGGATCCAACGTTCCTGGTCTACAATCAACAGGGGACGTATCTTGCTTGCTCGAATATGTCGGGGCATTTTGTGCATGTCTGGGATCTAACTCGGGGGGAATGCTTGGAACTGGGGACGCCGGCGGGAGCGTGTGGGCTCGACTTCGCTCCGAATGGCCAGGAACTCGTTGTCGGGTTGGCGGATGGAACCATCGAAATATTCTCCCTGGACGATGTGAGTGGGGAGGCTGGTGGAAAGGGAATGGCGGAGAGCCAGGGGGCCTCGGCTCGCCGGCGAGCCGAGGGAGTCGGGAGGATTCTGAAGTGGCATCGGGGGCAAGTGGTGGGCGTAGCCCTCGATTCCACCGGACGTTGGCTCGCCTCCAGCTCGTGGGATGGCACGGTTCAGTTTTGGGACCTGCGGTCCCGTGAGGCAGTATTGCAAGTCGACGGGATGACGATGGCGAGGTTCTCTTTCCACGCCGCTCAACCGCGACTCGCCTTCCGCTCGCTCTCGGATCGCCGCTTCGGCATTTGGCATTTCCATACGGATGGCCCTCTGGCGGTCCTTACTCCGCCCGAAATCGACACGGGTTACATGACGGCAACTTGGCATCCTGTCCAAGGCCGAGTCGTGGTGGCGGGACATGATCGGGGAATCGATATCTGGGATCGTGTTTCCGAGCAGCGATTGCGACGGATTGCTATTGGCCGCACGCAATCCGTTTGGATTACTCCCGATGGCGCAACGATGTTTACCAGTGGCCAAGCGGGGGTACATCGCTGGCAATTGGATCCGAGTAGCGGGCTTCCCTCGGCAGACCCCATGCTCGTGTTGCCCGAACCAAGCGAGCGACTCAGCATCGCCCGCAACGGACGTCTGCTTGCGATTGACCACGGAGTTTCGCGGGGAAGCCTCTTGATGATCGGGGACCCGCAGTCGGCGACGGGGCAAGACCTGGTCGACCGCCGCCTTTGGTTTGTTCATGGAGGCCTGGACCATGCCGTGCTGAGTCCCGATGCGAATTGGTTGGCCACATCGACCTGGCAAGGCCGTGGGATTCGCATCCATGAAACAAATCGACTCGAACTCGTCCATGAACTCGAGCCAGAGACGGGAAGTGCATCGGTGGCGTTCCGCCCCGATGGAGAGCGACTGGTGGTCTGCTCGGCCGATGCCAGAAGACTCTACGAAACCGCCACTTGGAAGGTCGTCTGGCAATGCGAGCGTGTCTCGGATGACCAATGGCCGGGGCCCGTTGCCTTTTCTCCCGACGGAAAGTATCTGGCCGTTTCACAGAATCGGCATCAAATCAATATTCTGGATGCCGAGACCGGAGACCCCCTGCTCTTGCTCGAGTCTCCGAGGGCGGCGATTCAGGGTGGCTTTCAGTTTCGAGCGGACGGACGGGAGTTGATCGCGTCGGCTCGTCGTGACCTACAAATATGGGACCTCTGGGGGATCGAGCAGAAACTGAAGGATTTCGAACTGGCGGTTCCCTCGTCCTCAACCCCAAGTTATCGTTGAGGCTCCCCCGGGAGACTAGACATTTTCCGCCATGTCCTGTCCCGGTCCGTCCCGAGTGGGGAGTCGCAGGTTGACCGGAATCCGAATCAGGTCGAGCGGCATCCGACCGCAGTCAGGCCCCCTGGGGATAGCAGGGGATAGCAGGGGATAGCAGGGAATAGCAGGGAATAGCCAGGGAATACTCCATATGTTCTCCACGCCGATCAGTCGCCGACTCCAGACCGCTTCTCCCGCGGTATTCGGAGCCTATGTGGTTATCGCGGCGTTTGGCACCTACTTCTGCATGTACGCTTTTCGCAAGCCCTTTACCGCGGGAACGTTCGAGGAAGTCTCGTTATTGGGGATCGGCTACAAGACCGTGCTGGTCGTGGCTCAGGTGCTCGGCTACACCGTCTCCAAGTTCATTGGGATCAAGGTGATTTCCGAGATGCCTCCGGAAAGACGAGCGGTCAATATCCTGCTGCTGATCGGACTGGCCCAGGCCGCCTTGCTGCTGTTTGGTGTGGTCCCTCCTCCTTATAACTTCGTGTTGCTCTTTCTAAACGGCCTGCCGCTGGGAATGGTCTTTGGCTTGGTGCTCGGATTTCTGGAGGGAAGGCAACTGACCGAGGCCCTCACGGCCGGGTTGTGCGCCAGCTTCATCGTCTCCTCAGGTGCCGTGAAGTCGGTCGGACAGGCATTGATCCTCCATTATGGAGTCAGTGAGTACTGGATGCCGTTTTCCGCTGGACTGCTGTTTGTGCTCCCCCTGGTCCTGTTCGTCTGGATGCTGGCCCAGATTCCGCCTCCCAATCATCGCGACGTGGAACTTCGGGCTCCGCGGCCCCCCATGCAACGAGCCGATCGGCAGCGAGTTCTACGAAGCTGGGGGTTCGGGTTGGGGCTCTTGGTCCTGGGCTACATGCTGCTGACCGTTGTTCGCAGCCTGCGAGATGACTTTGCCGTCGAGATCTGGCGGGATCTGGGGCATGCCAGTCAGCCCGCCATCTTCACGCAATCCGAGACGCTGGTGATG
>JBJHCD010000427.1:0-5687 GCA_050485845.1 Pirellulaceae bacterium
CGGTCACTGATCATGAGGTTTTCGGCCACTCGGACGTCGCGGCCGACCAGCGAGCGAATTTCCTCCAGGAGCGTGGGAGGGTTCAGCACGACGCCCGCCGTGATGACATTGCGAACGTTCGGGTTCAAGATCCCGCTGGGGATGAGGTGCAATTTGTAGGTCTGTTCACCGACCACCACGGTATGTCCCGCGTTCGCCCCCCCGAGGAATCTCGCCACGATGTCATGCTGGGCAGTCAGAAGATCGACTAGCTTTCCCTTCGCTTCGTCACCCCACTGCAATCCGATTACACAAGTTCCAGGCACCGCTACTTCCTCGGGATTCCCAAGTTTCGAATCAGTTTGGAGTCAATTTCGAGTCGATTTCGAATCAGTCTTTGACTAACTTCTGACAGACTTTCAGCAAATCATGAACCGATTTCCAACCGGCCAAACCTGTTAGTCTAGGACGCATGTCCCGGATTGGTCAAGCAACGACCAGCCAATGGAGTGGGGAAATCCGAAAATCGGAAAACCGGAAAGGCCGGTCCGATGAAAATCGGCGGCTCGCCGGCGAGCCGATGGGCCTTCCGGTCGCCAATACTTCGGCCGGGAGCACTCCTGATCGGGTTTGCACCGCCCAATCCTTCCCTCGGCGGCTCGATTCTCGGTAAGATGTTCCCCGATTGCCGGGTTGGCGGGCCGGTCCATACGAAGCATCCGTACATAGATTACCCATGTGAGCATCGATTCGCCAATGGTAGCGCAGTACAAGTCATGGATCCCGTGGGGAATTGTCCTGGTTGTGATCGCCGGGTCCCTGGCCGGGTGGTTTGCCCCGACCGGCATGAGCGCCGGGGCGCAAGTATCGCTGGCCATCCTTCTGGTGGCCGCGACGCTTTGGATCACCGAGGCGGTGCCGTTGTTCGTGACCAGCTTTTTCGTGCTGGTACTCTCCACCACTTGGCTTGCGCCGACGCTTCAGGCCGAGGGTTGGGAAGGGACGGCCGAGGCCTTTGCCGGGGCCTTTGCCTCGGAGATCATCGTCCTGTTCCTGGGGGGGTTCGTGCTGTCGGCTGGTCTGCAGAAGTTTCATTTCGATGTCCAGTTGACCCAGTGGGTCCTTGGCCGGACCGGCGATCAATTCACTCGGTTCATGCTGGGGGTCATGCTGCTGACGGGCATTTGTTCGATGTGGTTGAGCAATACCGCGACGACGGCCCTGATGCTGGCCCTGCTGGTGCCGATCGTGCAGCGTCTTCATATTCGCGATCGGGGGCGTCAGGCACTCTTGCTGTCGGTCCCCTTTGCCGCGAATATCGGGGGAGTGGGGAGTCCGATTGGCAGCCCTCCCAATGCCATTGCCCTGCAATACCTCCGTCGGCAGGGAGAGGAACTCCCTTTTGACCAGTGGCTATTGATCGGAGTGCCGGGGAGTCTGGTGTTGATCCTGATCGCTTGGCGGATCCTCTTATGGACTCACCCCCCGCTGACCAAACAAGTCTCGTTGGGAGGGCGACCGGAACAACTGCACTGGTCGCCGGGAACCTATGTCGTCGGTGGAGGCGCGATCCTGACCATTTTGGGTTGGGCGACAGGTAGCTGGCATGGCCTGCCCGCGGCCACGGTCGCCATCTTGCCGATCGTGCTGTACTTCGGTACGCAGGCCCTATCCCTTGATGATTTGCGGAGTCTTCCTTGGGACGTGCTGCTGCTGATGGGAGGTGGGCTCTGCCTGGGCGTCGGAATCTCGACCAGCGGGCTGGCGGCCTGGATGGCGGGTCAGCTTCCGCTGGAGGGGATTTCCCCCTATGCCCTGATGATCATGTCCGCGGGGGTGGCCTGCTTTTTGTCGGCGATCATGAGCAACACGGCGGCGGCCAATCTGCTGATGCCGATTGCCATCGGATTGGCTTCCGCCGGTGAAACGCGCCCCCTGCTGCTGGCGATTGCCTTTGCCTGCTCCTTGGCCATGCCGCTCCCCGTCTCCACGCCTCCCAACGCGATGGCCTTTTCCCAAGGTGGCCTAACGGTTCGGGACCTGCTTATTCCCGGAACCATCATGACGCTCGCCGGCCTGATCGTCACCTTCACGCTCGGCTACTGGTGGTGGCGGCAAACCGGGATCGTTCCGTAGCCCCGAACCCTCTGATCGAAGCCGAAAATCATTCCGGAGCCGGCAGTTTCTTGAGGTAGAGATCCTTGTACCAGGCTTCGGTGGGGGGCCCGCCATGAATCTGCAGCCCGATCACTCCCTTTTGCCGGAGGGATTCGTCTGGTTCGGTGTAATCCACCGTGGGACGGCCGTTGACCCACAGCCGAACTCGGCGCCCCTCGCACAGAATGCGATAGTCGTTCCAGTCCTCGTGGCGAACCAGGGCACTCCGTTCTTCCTCCGGTGGGCCGGCCAGGACGCGGTTGCGGCGAGATTCGTCGTACAGGCATCCCCACCAGCCTTCCCCCATGTCGGCCTGATAGCCGATCATCTCATGATGGTCCGGTATCCGCTCACTTCGAATCTGCACACCCCCGTTGGCTCCCTTCCCCTTGAGCATGAATTTCAGTCGCAGTTCGAAATCACCATATTCCTCCAGCGTGCAGAGGAATTCATTTCGAGCGATGGGAGTCTTCAGATTTCCTCCGACGATCGCTCCTTCCTCGATGCGAAAGATGTCGAGATTCCCCTCCCAACCCTCGAACGTCTCCCCATCGAACAGCGATACAAAGCCCTCCGGCGGCTCGACAGCCCCAGACTCGACAGCCCCAGACTCGACAGCCAGGGGACCGACAAGGAGAGCCTTCACCAGAAAGGTCGAAAGGAGTACCATCGCGAGGGGATGATGCTTCCAGGGGTGCCTTTGGGCAGTCTCCGACAAGAGGCAAATTTTCCAGGGCGTGAGACGAAGGTGAGATCGAGGTACAATCCACGTCATTTTAAGTATCCTCCCATTCGAGGGACTTCGGTCAATCATGGGCATGTTTGGTGACATTTGGTGATCGAGCTGCATAGTCTAACACAGGCGGTGGGGCGTTGCCTGCCGTTCCCGTCCGGCGAATTTCGCTTCACGCACGTTTGGGTCCCCGAGAGGTTCCCCCCTCATTCCCGATTCCTTCCGCCACCCGGCATGACGACGTTTTCGACCCTTCCCGATCCACGAGTTTCTCGCGTTTTTGTTTTTTCGCGGTTCTAGTTTTCCTCATCATTCTTCCGGACGCAACCGAGTGGTATCGAGTCTTCGATGAAATCGCTGACGACTCTTTTGACGGCCTATGCGCGCCAGCGGCACAGCCGCCGGAATCTGTTGATTCTGATTCGGTTCTTGCTCGTGTTCGCGTTGCTGGTACTCGGGTATTCCCTCCTGTTCCATATCCTGATGGTCCGGGAGGGGCAGAGCCACTCCTGGTTGACCGGTCTCTACTGGACGCTGACCGTCATGTCGACGCTCGGCTTCGGCGACATCACGTTTTCCAGTGACGTGGGCCGAGCGTTTTCGATTGTGGTGCTAATTTCCGGCACGCTCTTCATGCTGATCCTGCTTCCGTTTACGTTCATCCAGTTTTTCTATGCACCATGGCTGGAGGCCCAAGCGGAAGCTCGAGCCCCTCGCCGCCTGCCGGAGTTGACTCGGGGGCATGTGATCCTGACCGGGCTGGGGCCCGTCGACATCGCCTTGATCCGCAAGCTCGAGCATTTCTCGTGCGAATATGTGGTGCTGGTCGCCGACTTGGCCGAGGCGCTCCGATTGCACGACCAGGGCTATCAGGTTGTGGTGGGTGAGTTGGATGACCCGGATTCTTATCGGCGGCTTCAGGTCAATCAGGCCGCCTTGGTCGCCACCACTCGGACCGACGTGGTGAACACGAACGTCGCGTTCACGGTGCGGGAAACCTGCGAGTCGATCCCCATCATTTCCACTGCGTCTTCCTCGGCTTCCGTCGACATTCTCATGCTCGCCGGTTGTCAGCGCGTTTTGGAGTTGGGCGAGCTGTTGGGACAATCCCTGGCTCGGCGGGTGCTCGGACGGGACGCGAAGAGCCATGTGATCGGCCAGTTCGGTCCCCTGCTGGTCGCCGAGGCCGCCGCGGCGGGGACGCCGTTGGTCGGAAAGACGTTGCGGGAGAGTCGCCTGCGAGAATTCGTGAATCTGAACGTCGTGGGGCTCTGGGACCGGGGCCGGTTCCAGAATGCCTCTCCTGATACCTTGATTCGGGAAACGACCGTCCTGGTTCTGGCGGGTTCTCGAGCCCAATTGGATGCCTATGACGAACTCTTCTGCATCTACCACGCTTCCACCGCGCCGGTGGTCATCATCGGCGGGGGCCGAGTTGGCCGGGCCACGGGACGTGCTCTGGAGGCTCAAGGGATCGACTTTCGGATCGTGGAGAAATTGCAAGAGCGGGTGCGGGACCCGAAACGCTATGTCTTGGGAGACGCCGCCGAGCTGGAAGTGCTCCATCAGGCGGGGATCATGGAATCCTCGACGGTGGTCGTGACGACCCATGATGACGACGTGAATATCTATCTGACCATTTACTGCCGCAGACTCCGCCCCGACATTCAGATACTGGGCCGAGCGACCTTGGACCGCAATGTTTCGACTCTGCATCGCGCTGGAGCGGATTTCGTCATGTCCTACGCCTCGATGGGAGCCAATGCAATCTTCAATCTCCTGCAGCGGAGCGACATTTTGATGATGGCCGAGGGGCTGGATGTCTTCAAGGTCCCGGTTCCCATGCCCCTGGTCGGAAAGACGATCAGCGAAACCTCCATTCGGCAGGAGACCGGATGCAACATCATCGCCGTCAAGGAGGACTCGTACATGGACATCAATCCCCACGCCGACGTCACGCTTGGCGAGAACATGGAAATGATTCTCATCGGCGACGGCATCGCGGAAGAGACTTTTCTGACCCGTTACGGTCGAAAATGAGCGGCTGCCGCCTCTCGTCCGGTTAGGGCCGGAAGTCAGTTGACTTGGAATCGGGGTGTTCTCGAGCAATTTCACGAAGCAGTGGCAGCGATTCCATGCAGAGATCGAACAGATCGGGATCGAATTGCTTCCCTCGTTGTTGCCGCATGATCTCCAACGCCTGCCGCTCGGAATAGGCCGGGCGGTAGACGCGATCATGCGTTAACGCGTCGTAGACGTCCACGATGCTGACGATCCGAGCTGAAACGGGGATCGAGTCACCAGCCAAGCCATCCAAGTAACCAGCCCCATCCCAGCGTTCATGATGATGCTGTGCGATTTCGGCCGCCATCATCAAGACCGACCAGGCGGATCCGGCCAGCATGCGGGCACCGATCTCCGTGTGCCGCTTCATGGTTTCAAATTCTTCCGAGGTGAGGCTTCCCGGTTTGCAGAGGATGCCGTCGGGAATCCCGATCTTGCCGATGTCGTGCATCGGGGCGGCGAGACGGATCGAATCGGCGTCGGTCTCCGACCAACCGGCGGCTCGAGCCAGGACTTCACTGAACAGGCCGGTCCGTTTGACGTGGGCCCCGGTTTCCTCATCCCGAAACAGGGAGGCCGTGACCAATCGGTGGATTGTCTCCTCGTGGGCCCTCCGCACGTTCTCGGTCTGCTCCCGCACTCTCTGCTCAAGATGCAGCATGTATCGGCGGTTTTCCAGGACCAACCGCCGGTGCTCCAGTGCTCGTCCCACCTGAAACAACAAATCCGCTCGGGCGAATGGCTTGATCAGGTA
>JBJHCD010000428.1:0-5676 GCA_050485845.1 Pirellulaceae bacterium
GTAAGAGAACCGAATTCCAGCTTCACCGAGCGCTTGAGGTAGTCGAACCCGACCTGTTGTGACGACGGGTAGTGGAAGAGGAGAACCGGAGAATTCGTGTGGGCATCGGTCAGAAACTCGAACCATGCTTGTTCATTTTTGCCAAGCACCCCGACTACCGCCGCTTCCATCACTGGGCAAATCTGGTCGCGGACGGCAGCCCCGCAAGCTGCTTCTGCCTTTTTCATCCACTTGTTCGCCTGATTCCGGCTTGTGCCTGCTTCCGGAAGTTGTAGGAATGCAGGCGACAGCGACAGGTCGATGTCTTCCGAGAAGCGCTCAATGACGCCGAACACCTTCGACAGTGAAGTTCCGCCTTTGAAGACCAAGCTGTCCCCGAACTCTGATTCGAAGAGAATGCCAAGCAACCAGCACACCCAAAAGTCCTTCTCCAGGATCACTGGGGAGACGTTCCGCCGAGTCGCTGCCTGCTCGATATACAGACGGCGTTCGTCCGGCAGTAGTCCGAGGAAACCGAGCCTCATGCTTTTTCCTCCTCGGCGAGTTCGCGGAAGATTGGGTGCATCCAGGCTGGGGCGAGCTTAATGTCCTTGATGAGTTCATGCCGCTCTTTGGCCGGCAGGGTGCGTTTCAGGTGTGCCCGCCGCTCCGGAGTGACGTTCTCCTTGCCGATCTCGCGTAGGGCCTGGATCAGGAGGCCGCTCAGCCGCCCTGCCGCCGCCATGTTCTTTGCGGTCGTCCGGCGGAGTTGGATCGTGGTCGATCCGATTTTCACCGTCCGGCTGGGGCCGTCCGTCAGGAACACTGCCTTGGCTGGCACCTGCTCTGAGAGGCCCAAGGCGTTCGCCGCGTAGGCTCCGGCCGGTTGGATTCGCGTGCGGTCGCGGCCAGCCAGAGCTTTGGCCACAACTTCGGCCGCCGGCTGGAGCGGTCCGAGCACCGGGTGTTGCTTTGGAAAGTCGTACACTCCTCGGGCGAGGCGGCGAATGGTTCCCTTCCGGGCAAGCCGGTGCAGGGCGATGTCCACCGCCTCCCGGCTGCCCAATTCCAGGAAATCCGCCGGAACCAACACGGCCCCTCTTCCCAGACCGTGTATTGCGTCAAGTATCTGTGAATCAATGCTTTGTGGCGACTTTCTCGACGTCTTCATGTAAGAAATAGTGTCACGTTTTTCTTACAAGTCAAGGCCATCCGCCCTGGTCGTCACGGGGACGATGATGAGAGCGGCTACTCCTCGGCTACGGCCCTACTGCCTCTACCCGCCATTCTCCAAACGTTCTGGACTCGGGCATAGCATTTACGCCCCACAGGCCCCACAGTCACACCCCTCAATACGTCGATCACGCCGAAGCTGGCGACAGGATTTGAACTTCTCATCCTGCTGCTGTCAAAGATGTTACGCCAAATCTGTCGGAACTTCAGAGTCACGGACCGCGCCTTTTGAACATGATCCGTGAGCCCCAACCCTTGTCCCCACAATGAGAAAGCCCTTCGACGTTTTCGCCGAAGGGCTCGTTTCTGAAAAATGTCGGGGCAACAGGACGGCAATAGAACTTTTTCTGGTCGGCATCCGGACTTGGGAAGCCGGGGCTGCGGCGGTATTTCCCTGGGAAGTTGGCTGACGGAGCGCTGAGACAAGCTCTTTCGTCTCGAATGATCGCTTCAGCTATACCCCAAGACTTGGATCGTGCGTCAGGATACATCGGAACTCCACCCTCCGCGCCCGCGCACGTGAGCGTTCGGGGTGGGCCCTCGCAGCGATTCTCTGCATCGACAAGGCCCCAGCAGGCGGTGGACGCCTCGTCGTGCCTCAGCGACGCCGCGCTCACGGCACGAAGCATTTGGTTGACAGCCTGCGCACGACCAGTATATTGCCCAAGAGGGATCTGCCAACCCGGGCACCGGCGAAGCGATTCAGTCCAAAGGACGACTAAGCGTCCCTGCCTTTGACGGGCAGAGCGGATCGCATATTCTTCTTTGCGTTTGGTGGCGCGGTCTTGCATCACAACCAAGCAATGTGAACTCACCGGCTTGGAGACCGCTACGGTCGGGACCAAGGGGGGAGATCATGTCAACTCAACTGGACCGCGAGTTTGCGAAGCTTCGCCAGGGCGATCACCTCTGCCCGATTCACGACAGCTTGGCGGAACAGACCGCCAGCGCCGTCGTGTTTATCGTTACGGGGCTGCGAAGTGGCGAGCGCTGCCTCTATGTCGCTAACGATTCGCCGTTCGAGGAACTCGTCCGGCGCTTTGATGCCCTGGGCGTGAATGTTGCTGAAGAAACCGAAAAAGGCTCGCTCTCGATCCTGACCCAACACGACGTCTACCTGCGAGAGGGGAAGTTCGACGTCTGCGGAATGCTCGACTTTCTGGCGGAGTGCGAGTCCGCGGCGGTTGCCGATGGCTACGCCGGCTTGCGGTTCCAAGGAGAGATGACCTGGGCGCTCGACGCAAATCTGGAAGGCGATCGGTTGATCGAGTATGAGGCGCTGCTCAACGAGTTCCTGGCCAAGCACCGGGCGGTTATCGCGTGCCACTACTTACGGGCGCGATTCGATCCCACGCTCATCCATGACGTGCTCGTCACTCACCCGTTAGTGGCTATCGGCGATCTGGTTTGTCCCAATCCCTACTTCCAACCGCCAGAACTCATCCTCCGACCCGAACCGATGGCGGTTTCGGAATTCAAACGGAAACGGCTCGATTGGTGGATCGAGCGTCTGCGCGCGGTGATGGCGGGCGAGTTGGAACGTAAGCAGGCCACGGAAATTGTCCGTGAGCGGGACGAACTCGTCCAGTTGTTGCTCGATTCTACGGCCGAGGCCATTTACGGAATAGACCTCCTTGGCAACTGTATGCTGGCGAACATGACGTGCGCCCGGCTCCTCGACTATGCTGCCCCCGAGCAACTGAATGGTCGGAACATGCACACCCTGATCCACCACCACCGACCGGACGGTCGTCCGTACCCCGAGGAAGAATGCCCGATCGTTCAGGCGATTCAAACACGGCAAGGGACTCACGTCCAGGACGAGGTGTTCTGGCGTGCCGACGGGACCAAGTTCGACGCCGAATATTGGGCTTACCCGATGTGGCGGGGCAAGGAGCTTATCGGTGCGGTGGTGACATTCATCGACATCAGTCACCAAAAGAAACTTGAGGAGCAATTGCGGCAGGCACAGAAGATGGAGGCCATCGGGCAATTGGCCGGCGGCGTGGCCCACGACTTCAACAACCTACTGACCATCATCATCGGATACAGCGAACTCTTACTTCAATCGATACCCTCGAAGGATCCCAAACGCGAGTTGTTGGAGGAAATCCGCAAGGCCGGGGAACGTCGGCATCGTTAACTCGGCAATTGTTGGCCTTAAGCCGAAAGCAGGTTCTGGCCCCTAAAATATTGAACCTGAACGACGTGGTTCGGGACACTGAGAAAATGCTTCGTCGCGTTATCGGTGAGGACATCCATTTGACAACCGTGTTACACCCTCAACTCGGAAGCGTGAAAGCCGATCCCGGACAATTGGAACAGGTTCTTCTAAACCTGGCGGTGAACGCCCGCGACGCCATGCCGCAAGGCGGTAAACTCTCTATCAAAACCACCAACGCCGTCCTCGACGAGGACTACGTCCGGTCCCATGCGGACGTGCGGCCCGGTCGGTATGTGATGTTGGCGGTCACGGACACGGGAATCGGCATGACCGAGGAGGTCAAACGTCATTTGTTCGAGCCGTTTTTTACCACCAAGGGGCCTGGAAAGGGTACTGGTCTGGGACTGCCCGTGGTTCACGGAATCGTTAAGCAGAGCGACGGGGCGATCGAGGTTTACAGCGCACCAGGCGTGGGGACCTCGTTCAAGATCTACCTCCCGCGCGTCGAACAGGCCGCGCCGACCGGGAAGTCCTGGCCTGGCCTCGGGGGCGCCCCGCGCGGGACGGAGACTTTACTGCTGGTGGAGGATGAGGACGCTGTTCGTGCGATTGCCCGTTTCACCTTGCGGCAGTGCGGCTACACGGTCCTGGAAGCGAGCCACGGCGAGGAAGCCATACGGGTCGCCACCCACCACCGGGAGAAGATTCACTTGCTCGTCACAGACGTCGTGATGCCCGGCATGGGGGGGCGGGTACTCGCTGAGTGGTTGCTGAGTCTCCATCCCGAAATGAAGGTACTTTATCTTTCTGGCTACACCGACGACGCAGTCGTACGGCACGGCATTCTCCACGAGGAAGTGAACTTTTTGCAGAAGCCGTTCTCTCCGAACGCACTGGCTCATCAAGTCCGGGAAGTGCTTGCGAATTGACAAGATTTGTCCGTCTCGCGAGCAGGAGACCGCCCCCCTCGGAAATTCCGCAAATAGTAACCACGTGATCGGGCAAATTCGTAAACAGCTGGAGTGATTCGCCATTTACCATCCAAAGCAGTGTGCAAAGCGGTTCACCAGAACGCTTTCTTTGCAACCTTGCAGCCCGAAGGCTGATTAGCAGTTCCTTTCGCTGGAACGATCGCGCAAAGACGCTTTGAAAGGGCCGTCCGATTCTCGAACAACAGAAGGAAACGCCGATGCGGTTGAACCTCACGAAGAACGACCTTCGAGAAAAGCGTTCGGTCGACGGCCGTCGCGCTGCCGGGCAGCAGGCCTTCGGACGGCATTGATTTGCGGACTCAGACCAAGCAAGCCCACTGGAACATCACGGGACGGAAGCATTCGGGCCTTGGTGCCGGGACGGAAAGGATGCGAATTCGTCAGCCCCCGGCTTCGCGGGGGGGGCCGGGCTGCGGGAGGTCGAGAAGGCGTTCGACGCCCATAGAAGTCGAGTTAATCCAACTTGCGGCCTGCAAATCACAGTCCAGCGGGACGGCGACGCCCCGGCCCTCGCGAGGCTGATCTCGCTGGTCGGGAACCGCGAGAAGGCCATCTTCGCCAGCTCCGGGACGTGGCGCCGCGAACGGGCCCCGTACTCGAAAAAGATCAAAACCTACGGCGACAAGGACACCGCCAAGGCCAGGTCCGAGGCGGACCGCTACCACCTCCTGAACCTCACGCACCTCGCGAGAGGACAGAATCGAATCGAATTTCGGGCTTTTGCCGGGACGCTCAACAAGGCCAAGGTCATTGGCACCTCCTGATGGTCCTGGGCCTGGTGGAACTCGCTCTCTCGAGCTGCGGGTGTGCCGATGGGGACTATGCCAAGCGGAACGGAACCAAGAGCTGCTGGGACCGGCCTGGCGCGGGCGACGGCGAGATCGAGATTAACCGGCTCTTCTATCGCCTGGGATGGAGCAATGGTTGGTACAAGGGACGGCTCAAGGACAAGCGGTTCGGGGAGATCGCGGACGACGCCGCTCCCGATTTGAAGGCGATCAAGACGAAGCTCCTGGAGATGGGGCGGAAATACGACCAGGCGGCCTGAACGGGGCACCGCACTGACCACGCCGGGAACGGATGCCCGGCGTTTTCTCGTTGGGAGGTCACGGTCCACGGTTCGCTACGTGTCGCGTTCGGCATCGCGATTGGGATCATTGGCTCGCGGGCGAGCCGACGAGGCGCCACATCGCAGCTCGACCCCACACGGCCGAAATCGCGGCCTCGTCGCCCCGCAGACGGTCTAGATGGTAGCCTTCGCCCAGGTGCTTGACCAGCGATCCGGTACGAGTCGGGCGGTTGTACCAC
>JBJHCD010000429.1:0-669 GCA_050485845.1 Pirellulaceae bacterium
GCGCTGGGGAGAGAAAAGGGGACGCAGAGGCGCAGAGATGCAGAGGCGCAGAGAAACACGTCGGCCATTGCTCGTTCCCCCCTCTGCGACTCTGCGCCTCCTGCGTCTCTGCGTCCTCTTTTTCCGGGACCCACACGTTCGCCTGCCATGTGTCATCCCCCCCCCCGACAAACCTCCCCTCAATCAGTTCAAATCGACCTACCCACAATACTGCTGCAATTGTGAATTTCCGCGTTTGCAACACGCCATGGTATTGCAATCCAGTTGCATTAATGGATAATCGAGCTGTTGCAGTTGGATTGCGTTCCCCGCTCCGACCGCCGCTCGAGCTGCCTCATCGCACCGAACCACTCGAGGCACCGGCGGCGACCGAGGCGTTGGATCGCGAATGCTCAAGCGATGGGCTGGTGACCCTGCCCGGTCTCCCATCGGATGGAGCGCAACTGGCCTTGTTCCGCATTTTTAGAGGAGGAGTCATCGATGCAAATGACCCGAAACACTCCGAAATCGGCATCCCGGTGCCGTCGTCGAACCCGCCTGGGGTTCACGCTGATGGAATTGATTGTCGTCCTGGTCGTCCTGGTCGCCCTGGCCGGGATCCTGGTCCCCATTCTCCCCAACATGATTACTCGAGCCCACTCGGCCACCGGCGCCGCAAGCGCCAAAGAG
>JBJHCD010000429.1:679-4045 GCA_050485845.1 Pirellulaceae bacterium
AAAGAGACCGCCAAGGCGATCCAGTTGTACGAATCGCTGAATTTCCGACATCCCGATGGTTGGGATTCGCTAGTTACTCCTGACGGCCAAACGTTCCGTACCGATCGCTTCACTGTTGTTAGTTTGGATGATGGCACTGACTTGGCTAATCGAGTCCGAAACGCCCTGAACAGTGCAGGCATTACTTTCAGTTACACAATGTTGGATGGAATTCAAGGGAACGGCAGACCGGAAGGTCACGAGAATCGACAAGGGTCTACTAATCGAATTAATACATTTTCCCCTTACGCCGGAGCAATTGTCGGCACACCTGACCCTGACGACGGCCCCCCGTCCGTCGTAAATGAAGATCTTACTGGCAACGGTAGAGTCGTCCTCTTGGGCGGAACGGCATTGAACGAGCTAAATCGATTTGGTTTTCAAAATCCTGAGTTGGACCCCACCACGGTCGCCTACGTCCTTTTCGGTGTGGGGCAGCGGTTGACCGCTGTCGGACAGACGATGTCCTCGGCGCCGGTTCACTTCCCCGAAGCGGGCGATCTGCCACCGACGTTGAAGTATTCCCGATTGGGGGCCATCTATCGCATCCCGGCCAATGGTCCCGCGGAATTGGCAACTGTTGCGGCCATCCATGGCGACCACCTCGATAGCATCGACGAGCATCTCCAAGAGTACTACGAGACGGTGCAGTAACTGGCAGTGTTTTGGGCAAGGTGACCTCACTTGCCTCCATCCGGCTCGAGTTGAAAAACCGACGACGCTCGGCAATGGCAGACCCTCTAGCCATTGCCGAGCGTTCGGTTGTTGTCCGGGAACAACTCGCCTGCCCTTGGGAGTTGCGGCTGACGTTTCACAAGGACCAATCGAAAGTCCCATTCGGTCGCCTTGGGATGCTCTGAGACTTTTATGCGGAAACCACTGGATTTTCCGTGCAATGCTTGTGCATAATGCAGTGGCTGGAACCGCCCGATTGACCATCCCTGGAACCTGACCATGATCCTCCGCCGCTCCACCCGCCGACTCGACGCGAACTCCCGCGCTGGTCTGACGCTGATCGAGCTGATTGTGGTCCTGACCATTCTGATTGCCCTGGCGGGACTAGCCGTGCCGCTGGTGGGAGGAAACGCCGAGCGGGCTCGGGATACCGCGACCGAAACAACCCTCCAGCGGCTACGGGACGTGATTTTGAACCGCTATCTGGTTGACGTTCCAGTTCGAATCCCGGTGGAGTATCCGATTGATGGCTCCATGCAGACCGTCTTGGCCCCCCCCACGATCCGGGCCCTGTTTCAGCGGCCTCCCGACGTGGCCCCCTACCATCCCACCACGCAACTCGGCTGGAACGGTCCCTATTTCCTGGAGACCGGAGCACGCTTTCCTTCAGATCCCGATGCCGTCGCCCGGGGGTTCACCGAGCCTCTTGGCCTGCCGGGAGAGCCCGCAGTGCTGGATAGTTGGGGAAATCCGATTGTGATTCGACCCGAGTGGCTGGAGCAACCTGATGCCGACAACCCCGCGAATAATCCCGTGCCCGTTCTCTTTTGGAAGCTCGTTTCAGCGGGGCGCGACGGGAACCTGAACACCACCGGCGATAACGTGGTCTTGCCGCTCCAGCCGGTCGAGTTTGTGAATAATGGAGGAGGGTGATGCGACACCGAGCGGCTCGCGCGATCACTTTCCGAACTCTCACCCAGCCCCTGGACGAGATGCACTCGACGGGGGCGACGGACGCCCGAGTCTGCATCGCTATCCCTGATCGCTCGCCGCCAGCTTGGGTTCCCCCCGCTGCATGCCGCATGGGCCTCACGTTGGCCGAGATGCTGATCGTGCTGCTGATCCTTTCCGTCCTGACCTTGGTGGCGGTCCAGTCGATGCAACCGATGGCCGAGCAGGCTCGGTACGAGGCAACTCGCACGACGCTCGACCGGACCGAGGAAGCGATCATGGGTCCGGAGGGAATGCGGCAGACCGACGGCACGCCGATCCTCAGCGGTTTTGTGGCGGATGTCGGCCGGTTGCCGATGCTCCTCCCCGACGCTCCGCCCGGTTTTGAACTGGCGGAACTCTGGAACCCCACCAGTCCCCTAGCACTGTCGTTTCCCTACGGAGTTCGCGCGGGACCGGCCAGTTTCGACGGCGAGGACTTTCGCATGATCCGTATTCCGTGTGGTTGGCGAGGGCCCTACCTGCAGCCGACTGCGGGATTGGGGCTGCGCGACGGATGGGGCAAACCGCTGCTCTACGACATGGAGCCTGATTCGCAAGAGGGGGTCTGGGCCAACGAGTTGCATGGGCTGGCGATTCAAGCCGACCTATCGTTGGAACTTCCCACGGCGACCGATCTTCCTCGAGTCATGACGTTGGTGACGTTGATCGGACAGGTCGCCTACGACGACGGCACCTTGGCCGTCGGCAACGCGGGTCAGAACCTGGATGTCGACGTCTATTTGATCTACCCCGACCCAGGGAATGAGTTAGGAGAACTGTCGGTCATCCCCTTTCCGGTCACCGAGGCGTTTCCCGATTTCGTTTTCACCAGTGTCGCCCCCGGTTTGCGAGCCCTGCGCGCCGTGGTCCGGCAGAACGGAGTCAAGCTGGCTGACAAGACGGTTTACCGGCACGTCTTGCGAGGTGGCCTGAGCGACCTCCGGATTCAGCTCGATTCCCCTCCTCCCGATCCGATCGTGGATCCGGACCCCGATCCGGAGGCCCCCTAGATGGCGCGACTGACATGGCAATACGATCCGCCGTACCGATCGCTTCCCCGCTCCAACTCATCAGACTTGGAAACCCCGAATCAGGAGAAGTGGTCGGATTGAAGGGACTGAGGCGAAGAGTGACCGGCAATCGCCATCGGTCGGTTCAGTTTCCCTCAAGCCAAAGCACCCACACCGCCCGAATCAACGGCATGGAACAACTCCCACCCGCACGCCCCCTAACCCCTAACAGCTAACAGCTCCCCATCCCCCAAAGACAGGACAACCGAAACAAATGGCACGCCGTGGCGCAATCACAATTCTGCTGATTACGGCCGAGCGGATCTTGCGCGCCGATTTATCGGGGGGCCGGGTGACCGGTTTGTGGCAGCAGCCGCGCCCCGCCATCGACGATATCCCCTTGCTGGTGGACACCGCGCTGCGATTGGGAGGTCGCCGACGGCGCCGCGTCTGGGTCCTGACCACCGACCTCTGGACCCAAGTCGTGCCGATCCAAGTCGCCGTAACTCGGGGCATGAGCAACGACGAGCTGGCTCGAGCCTTGGCGTTTGAAGCCGAGCCACTTTCGGGAATGAGTGCGTTCGAGTCGTCGCTCGCCCACAAGCCGCTGCAGTCGGACGGCTTTCACCAATACTACTGGGTGCTGCAG
>JBJHCD010000429.1:4055-5675 GCA_050485845.1 Pirellulaceae bacterium
GCACCTTCGGCGGAATCGCGCACCCCGGCGGGATGCCGCGACCCGTCAGTCCCTCTCAGCCCTCCGGATCATGGAGCCGAGTTGAGTTCTGGCCGGACAGTGTCATCGCGCTTTCGGCCGAATCGGCTGGGGCCCCCGACACCTTCATCCACTCGGGCAGTCCGACTCGAGACGATTGGCAAGGGCCGCTCGCCGGTTGGCTGGAGCATCGCCACGAGGCGAAGCATCGCGAGTTGCTCCACGCCACCACATACGACGTGAACCATCCCTGGGATGCCGAAGCGGAACTGGAACGGTTGGAACTGGCCCACGAATCGGTATTGAGCAGTTGGCTGAGTGGCTGGGGCAAAGTCCTCGCTGAACGGAAGCCGGCGGTTCCGATCGTGCAACCCGCCCAAGCGCCGATGAAGGTGGAAACTCGATTCGCCATGGCCCTGGGGCTGGCGGGTCTGGTGGCGGCGGGTTGTTGGGCGTGGGACCGAGAAGCCCGTCGCCAAATGGCGGAGAATCGAGCGGAGATCAATCGGTTGACGGAGCGGACCGAGGCGTTTGAAGCATTTGATGGACAGATCCAACAGCGGCGGGAACGGCAACGGCAGTTGACGGAAGGCAATGAGAAATTGGCGTCGGACCTGGACGCCTATCAGCAGGGACTTATCGCGCAGCGGCAGCGGATGGCCACGCTGTTGACTGCCGTGGCGGAAAAGCGACCACCAGACTTGATGATCCAGGAAATCGAACAAACGGCCAGCCAGGTGACGATTGTGGGAGCGAGCCTCGATCCGGAATCCGCGAACTTGCTGGCACTGCGTCTGGATGAACAGGTGCGTCCGCTCGGTTGGCGAGTAGGTGTTCCTCGCCAGCAAGTCGGGGAGGGAGCCGGTAGTCGTCTCCCCTGGACATTCCAGCTCGATGTGCGGGACGCGCAAACACCGCTAGTCACCGTTTCCACTGAACCTTCCCGGTCGACACCCCCGCTGGCCAGCCGTCCGCAGCGTGTCCACCCCGACCGCAGTCGAGGAGAGGATCGATGAAACCTCAGACCCCTCGTGAACGTATCTTATTGACGCTGCTTCCGACGTTCCTGGTAATCGCGGTGTACGGTTGGCTGATATATCCTCGACAGGCTCTCGAGCAGTCCAATCAGGCGCTGCAGGCAGCTCGGGCGGGAGAGCCGTCGCGAGCCGATTACGTGGAAAAGGAACTGCAGATCAAGGAATTGGACCGCGAGATCGAGCAGTTGCTGGAGCAGCAAGCCGGGCTGGAGGAGCGTCGTCAGAACCTGATGACGAGCCGATTGGCTGGTTCAAGCGACCAGATTTCGACCGTCCATTCCTTGACCAACCTCATGGCCATGAACCGTCTCCAACTGGTCCATGAAGGCCCGTTGGAAGGGAAGGAACAGGCCAGTTTTCCGCCGGGACTGACCCAGGCTGCTCGGCGAGCGTTCGGAGAAGAGGGCTCGAGCCTTCAACCCACCCTCTGGCAGCTAAAGTTCCACGGCCGTTATCATGACGTGTTGCGAGTCGTTCGGCACCTCGCCGACACGGACCATCCGGCGATCCCGATCCAGCTCCGGATGGAAGAGGCGCGGTTCGACACCGACATCCGTTCCTGGAC
>JBJHCD010000430.1:0-5662 GCA_050485845.1 Pirellulaceae bacterium
ATCCACCCCCCCCTAACAGGCATAATACCCACCGAGGAACTGAGGGCGTAGGAGAGCGATCTCGGTTTTGGGGCGGAGAGGTTGCGATTGGGCCGATTCGTGGAGCGAAGTTGCTTTGGACCTTCCGAATCGGATAGACTCAACCGTTCCAACCTAGCGTCTCTCCCTCCTCGCAAACCGGTCACGATCCACCTTGCCTCCCCATGATCGTGAGTCCATGACCGATGGAAACTTTTGTGCCATGGAACGATTCAGGAAACGCCCGTCCCCTCTCTCCATTGCCGTGACGATCCTCTTCGGCTGGCTCGGCGCGTTCGCCCATCTGAGCACGCAGGTCTCGGCGGCAGAGGCAGCCGAGCCGCGAAAGGTCGTCAGTTTCTCCAACGAGGTCGTCCCGATTCTGACGAAGGCGGGATGCAATGCCGGGCCATGCCATGCCAAGGCGGGTGGTGGACAGAACGGCTTTCAGCTGTCCCTGTTCGGATACGAACCACAGGAAGATTACGAACACCTTGTCAAGGAAGCCCGCGGGCGACGGCTTTTCCCCGGCGTCCCCGAACGAAGCCTTATCTTGCTGAAGGCCACCGGTCAACTCCCGCATGGTGGAGGAGTGCGGATTGAAGTCGATTCGGACGAGTTTCTCACCATTCGCGACTGGATCGAGCAAGGAATGCCGGCTTCTCAACCTGACGAGTCGGAACTGCTATCGATCGTTGTGGAACCGCGCAAGAGCACGGTCACTTTTCATGGACAGGAGCAACTGAAGGTCCTCGCGGCGTTTTCCGACGGAACGGTGCGCGACGTGACTCGCCTCGCCATGTTTGAGCCGAATGACTCGTCGATGGCCGAAGTCACTGGTGACGGACTGGTGACAGTCGGCGATACCCCCGGTCAAGCAGCCATCATGATCCGCTTCCAGGACAAGGTGACCGTCTATAGCGCCTTGGTCCCCTTGGGTGTCCCGCTCACTGATGTTCCAACCTCGAGAAACTTCATCGACGAGGCGGTTTTCGCGAACCTACGGGAAATCGGGCTCCCCCCCTCTCCCGTTTGTGACGACGCCACGTTCCTGCGCCGAGTGACACTGGACATCGCCGGCCGACTGCCGACCGTGGCGGAAGCCGAGTCTTTCCTTTCCGACGAACGGCCGGACAAGCGCGACCGCTTGATCGACGACCTGCTGCTGGGCGTCGATTACGCCGACTACTTTGCCAATAAGTGGACGACTTTACTGAAGAACCGCCGCGACGACGCGAGCGACATCGAATCGAACTTCGCCTTTCACTCATGGATCCGTGACAGCTTGCTGGAAAACAAACCGTTCGATCAATTCGTGCGGGAGTTGTTGGGCGCGACCGGAACGATCATCGAGAATCCCCCCGTTGCCTGGTACAAGCGAGTCAAGGAGCCCAACCAGCAAATGGAGGACGTGGCGCAGCTGTTTCTTGGAGTTCGCATGCAATGTGCCCAATGCCACCATCATCCCTTCGAGCGTTGGAGTCAAAATGACTACTTCGGGCTCGTGGCCTTTTTCAGCCGGATCGGCCGGAAGCCGACCGCCGTGCGAGGGGAAGACTTGATCTTCCATCAACGGGGAGTCGCGGAAGCTCACAACATGCGTTCCGGTGAACGGATTCCCCCCTCGGCCCTGGGAGACATCATTCCGCCGATTCCCGCGGACGATGACCCTCGTTTGCAACTGGCCGACTGGATGGCGGATCCGAATAACCCATACTTTGCCAAAGCGCTGGTGAATCGCTACTGGAAACACTTTCTCAAACGGGGCCTGATTGAACCGGAAGACGATATCCGAGACTCAAATCCTCCCAGTAATCCGGAACTGCTTGCCGGTTTGGAACAGCACTTCATCGGCAGCGGTTTCGACCTGCGGGAACTGATTCGAGTCATCACGCAGTCGCACACGTATCAGCTGAGCGCCATGCCGAACGAGCACAACGCGGCGGACCTGCAAAACTTTTCGCACTACTATCCGAAGCGGATGCAAGCGGAAGTCCTATTGGACTCGATAGACCAGTTAACCGGGGCCACGACGACCTTTGCGAACCTCCCTCCGGGAACTCGAGCGATCTCGCTGCCGGACAACAGTTACAACCGTGCCTCTCCCTTTCTGGCGGTATTTGGACGTCCCGAGAACACGAGCGTCTGTGAATGTGAACGGGTACAGTCCTCCAGCCTCGCCCAAAGCCTGCACATGTTGAATTCGCCAGACATTAAGTCGAAACTTGCCACGGCTGGTGGTCGTGCCGAGCGGCTGGCAAGCTCCGAGCGATCGGTGGAGGAGAATCTTCACGAGCTGTATCTGGCCGCCTATGCCCGGCCTCCTCAATCGGAAGAACTGCAAACCGCCCTGGATTTCTTGGCGGAGATCACAGCCGACTCGGCAGGGAATCCGGATGCCACGCGAACGCTCCTACGGGAGGGTTATGAGGACCTGCTGTGGGCACTGATGAATACCAAAGAATTCTTGTTCAACCACTGAGGTTGGGATCATGAGTCGCTTCATGCGTTTTGACTTTCGAATTTTAAGCCTGGTCCTGCTGACATGGCTTTCCGCCACTCCGCTTGTCGAGGGACAATCGGTCGGCTTGCCTGCTCCCCGATTACTGACGACAACTCCGCTGGGCGGTCAAGCGGGAGAAGAATTCGATGTAGCGATCGGAGGCGACTTCCTCGAAGACGTCGAGTCGCTGCATTTCTCGGATCCCGGGATCACGGCCACACCAAAAGTAGACGATAACGGCCAGCCCGTTCCTCTTCAGTTCATTGTCCGGATCGATCCCGCTACTCCGCTGGGCCTGCATGAAGCCCGCGTGATGACTCGGTTGGGAATTTCGACGTCCCGGATTTTTTCCGTCGGTGACTTGCCGGAGGTGACTTGTCGGCAAGGAAACACGTCCGTGGAGTCGGCCATGGAATTGACCGTCAATTCGGTCTGCAATTCCCACGTGTCCGAGCGGGCGGTGGATCACTATGCCTTTCAGGCTCGCAAGGGTCAACGCATCGTCATCGACTGCGCCGCGCCTCGCATCGATTCCAAATTGACTCCGGTTCTGATCGTGGCAAATTCGCAGGGTCGAGACTTGGCAGTCGAACGTCGAGGGGGTGCTTTGGACTTCTCGGTCCCCGAGGATGGCACCTACTTCGTGAAAGTTCACGATCTCACGTTCAAAGGGGGGCCTCCCTTTTTCTACCGTTTGGTGCTGCGAGAACTTGCTCCCGACTCTCCCTTGGTGCGTCATCCATCCACACGAGCTGTCAACGCGTTCTCCTGGCCGCCAACCGACCTGCCGGAGGAGGCCGAACTGACGGAAGTCGAGCCGAACGACCGGCCGAGCGAAGCACAACAAATCACCCTTCCCTGTGACATCGCGGGAAGTTTCTTTCCGGCGGCCGATGTCGATACGTTTGAGTTTATGGCAGAGAAGGGTGAGGTCTGGTGGGTCGAAGTCGGCTCGGAACGGCTGGGACTCTCAACGGCCCCCGCGATCCTGGTTCAGCATGTCCGTCGAGACGGTTCGGAAGAGAAGCTGACGGACGTCGCGGAGTTTCGAGACATTCCAAGTCCGGTCAAACCTTCGAGCAACGCTTACGCCTACGATGGCCCTCCGTACAACGGTGGTTCCACCGACATACTGGCCAAGCTGGAAATCCAGGAGGAGGGTCTCCATCGATTGCAGATACGCGACCTGTTCGGCGGTACGCGAAATGACCCGCAAAACGTCTATCGATTGGTGATTCGCCGACCGACGCCGGATTTCACGCTGGTCGCGTGGGCGATGCACATGGAACTGCGGAACGGAGACCGGAATGCCTTGTCGAAGCCGCTGGCATTGCGAGGTGGAACGACAATGGCCCTGGAGGTGGTCGCCATTCGACGCGACGGATTTGATGGTTCGATCGAGCTGACGATGGATTCGCTCCCTCCGGGAGTAACAGCCAGCGGCCTGACCATTCCCGCCGGACAATCGCGGGGCCTGATGTTGGTTTCCGCCTCACCGGACGCACCTCGCGGCATGTCGAGCGCGACGTTCGAAGGACGTGCCGAGATTGAAGGAGAAATAGTCACTCGGCCCTGCCGACTGACTTCGATGGCCTGGCCGGTCCCCGATCATTGGCAAGAGATCCCACGGCCTCGGCTCCTGTCCGATGTCCCCGTGTCGGTCAGTGGCTCCGCACTCGCTCCGCTAACCATCACCCCCACGGAAGATCGCGTGTGGGAAGTGACGAAGGGCGAGAAACTGACGATTCCCCTCGACTTGACCCGACGCTCGGAATTCCTCGGCGCCACGATGGGACTGAAAACCTTCGGTCCTGGGTTTGAGGGCCTGGCCAAGTTTGACATTCCACTTACCGAGGACCGGACAGAAGCGATTCTCGATCTGGCAGCCCTGAAGACGCCGCCGGGTGAGTATTTGATTGCCTTCTATGGCAGTGCGGTGGCCCAGTACCGTCACTTCCCCGAGGCAGTCCCGCTGGCCGAAAAGGAACTGGCGGATGCTGAGCGAGAGGTGACCGAACTTGCGGAAGAGGCCGATCGTTTGGCCGAAGTCGCCAAAACGGTCTCGGAGGAGGCTCGAGCCGAAGCCCAGCAAGCAGCGGCTGATGCCCAGATGCGACATCAGAAAGCAGTCGCCAAAGCGGAGGCGGCGAACCAGCGTCTGAAGGTGGCAACCGAACAAGCCCAACCCAAAGACATTGTGGACATCATTGTATCGGAACCAATTTCAATTCGCGTCCATCCCGCGGAGGAAAAATGAGTCATTCACCCAACACGCAAGGCATCTCCCCGATCTGCCCTGGTCCATTCAGTCGCCGCGGCTTCATGCGGATGGGGCTGGGAGGCTTCGCGAGTCTCAGCCTGCCCGGAATCCTGCGATTGCAGGCGGCCAGCATTTCTGGCTCCAAGAGAAGCAAGAATGCAGTCATCATGGTCTGGCTTCCCGGGGGAGCGTCCCACATCGACATGTACGATCCCAAGCCCGATGCTCCGCTCGAATACAGCGGTCCGTTTTCCACGATCGGCACCAAGGTACCCGGAGTTCGCTTCACCGAACTTCTGCCTCGGCAGGCCAAGATAGCCGACAAATTCACCATTCTCCGTTCGATGAAGCAGAACGCGGCGGGACACCCCGCCGGCTCGATGCAGCTGCTCTCGGGAGATCCCGACACGCGAGACAAACCGCAACCTCGCTATCCTGATTGGATGTCGGTGGCGAACTACTTGCGCGCTCAGTCGGGTCCACGCTCCAATCCCCTTCCTGCCTATGTCGGCGTGAAGCCGCCAACCGAGTACAACGGCCCGGCGTACTTGGGAGATGCCTATGGTCCGTTCATTGTCTCCGGAGACCCCAACGCTCCGAACTTCAGCGTGCCGAATATCGGACTGACCGAGCAGCGAGAAGTGAAACGGCTGGATCGCCGCGCTTCCTTGCGCCAGAATCTTGACACCTTGGAACGTGAGTTTGATCGGCAGGGAGAATTGGGGGCACTGGACCAATTTGAGACCCAGGCACTCACGCTGTTGACCAGCCCCGAGGCAAAGAAGGCGTTCGACCTTTCCCTCGAAGACGATCGAACTCCAGATCCCTATGGCCGACATGCCTGGGGGCAACAGCTACTGTTGGCTCGTCGATTGGTCGAA
>JBJHCD010000431.1:0-5622 GCA_050485845.1 Pirellulaceae bacterium
TTTTGGGTGTTTTGTTTTGGGTTCTGCTGCACCCCCCCTCGTGTTCTCCCGGGTCGCCCGACCAACTCTAGATACCTCGCGGCGTAATCCCCCCCCACGACTCTACCGCGTCACGGGGAGCGGAATCTATCGAGATTCCGTTCTGCTGAACCAGGAGGCCCCTATCCAGCATCCGCTACTCAACGGCGACGTGGTTGGATGCGACAGTGTGATGGTCGAGCAGTTTCAGGGAAAGCTCTACTGGTTTTGGGGTGATACCAATCGCCCCCATTATCCGATCGGTGGTAACTTTCATATCACCGGCGCGACGCTGCCTCTTCCCAACGATGGCCAAGTTCAGCCGGATGTCGGTCTGGATCTCGACTACATCACGGACCGGCAGGGTGCCATTCGTCCGGTGGCCAACATGCCGGGTGACGGTCCCACCTGGATCAGTGCCTTGACCGTGCTGCGAGACTCGGCCGGCAACCAGCAGATGCTGGCGGGATATGTCAAGATCCGAAACCAACTGGAGGCATATCGCTGGGGTTTCGTTCGCTGGAATGAGGAGGCCGAGCAGTTCGAGCAACTCCGTGAATTTGACGAGCAGCCCCTATTGTTTCTCGGTCCTCAGACGCATTCTTTCACTCATGCCGAGGGAGAAAGCGAACATGTCTACTTCACCAACCCACTTCCGCTGACTCGTGTCCCGGCCGATCCAGAAGCTTTCGTGGACCCTGACCGCTACGAGGGCTACAGTTGCCTGAAGGCGGGGACTCGACTGGACGATGGGCAGTTGGACCGAGATGCATCGGGACGTCTTCGCTACGGCTGGAAAGCCAACACGCCCCCGCTGACCCAAGAGGACCAACGGTCGCTGGTCCAACGAGGCTTGATCCAGCCCGAAGAAGCACGGATCGCCCTCCGCGACGTCGACACGGGACGCCCCGTGCTGGCACATAGCGGCTCGGTCTACTGGAACAAATATCGCCAGCGATGGGTGCTGATCACGGTCGAGCTACAAGGCGAGTCCTCTTTGCTGGGGGAAGTCTGGTTTGCCGAGGCGGATGACATCACGGGGCCCTGGACCTACGCTCGAAAAGTGGTCACCCACGACAAATACACCTTTTACAACCCGAAGCATCATCCCTACTTCGATGCCGACGAGGGCCGCACGATCTACTTCGAGGGGACCTACACGCATTCCTTTTCGGGAAACCCCACGACCACTCCCCGCTACGACTACAACCAGGTCATGTATCGACTCGATCTGGCTCACGCCGATCTGAACCTGCCCGTCCCGTTCTATCCGAGTGGACATCCGCGTGAATCGGATTCGCGTGAATCGGATCCGTCCGAGTCGTCCGATGTGCCGGATCCGTCCGAGTCATCGGATCTGTCCGAGGGGTCGGAAACGGGAGATGCGCCTCCCTGGGTAACTCGGCAAACCGATCGAGTGCCAGCGTTTTACGCTCTCGAGCGACCAAGCGACGAGACGATTCCCGTGGCCTGGGATGGCACGAGACTGCGTGGCGGGTCCGACCAGAAAGCCCTCTTTCACGCTCTCCCGGCAAACATGCCGACCCCTCCCCCCACGGCCCGTCCGCTGTATGAACTGACGCATACGGAAACGGGCCGCCGAGTGTACTCGACGGCCCGAGATGGGCATGGAGACGATTATCGCCCGAGTGAACAACCTGTCTGTCTGGTCTGGACCTCGGGAAACTGAGCGAGCGATTAAACTCGGATCTTATCGACCGCCTGGAAATCGCGGTCCGCCGGGCCGAGCCGATCTTGGGCGTCCATCGCCTCGAGCATCGTGTTGTAGAGATCGAGCCCCTCGGCACCGACATCCAGGATCTGACCGGTCTTGAAGCGACCGTTGGCCCCGGAGATCGCATGGAAGACGCCGGATAGTTCACGCTTCACGTCGTTGTGCCGACCATCACCCGACTCGGTGGAGATCGTGATCATCGAGTTTTCCAGGATGGTGCGTCCATTGGCTTCCATCGAGTCGGCGTCGCTGAGCCGATGGAGGAAGTAGGCGACTTCCCGCATCTTCATGTGGGCGTGAGCCCGAAGTTGCTCGTTCTTCTTCGACTCGTTGAAGTCGTGCCACCACTCATGACTGCATCCCATCGCGCCGGAACGATTTCGCTGCCCCGCGTCGTCGAACTCGAACACGGTCCGGCCGTCATACTCATATTTTCCCTTCAGCCGAATCCGCTCACCCGCGGCCAGGAAGGTCAACGACCCAAAGCGAACTCGGTCGCATTGGATGGCCAGGGCGTAGAGGTCGGCCATTAGTCGCCATTCCGAAGTCAGTTCCTCGAGCGTAATGTCGATCCCTTCCCCTCCCGGGTCGGCTTCACCACCATGGATCAAGTGTGAGGGGGGAGGCAGCTCGGGCTGACAGCGACTTGCTACTTGTTCCTCAATCTGAAACGCCCGCTGCTCATATTCGCGGATCCGATCCAGATGGTTGGCGAAGCGGACCTTCGAAGCGGCTCCGAGCGGCGAGTTCTGTCCGGTGAAGTATTTGGCCTGGTCAACGACGGAATCCAGGACGCTGCGGCGGATCCGCTGCGTGCGGGGATCGGCATCGTCGTCGGTCGAACCGAAAATACGGCGGAAGAGATCTCGAGGCTGCTCCTGCATGGTCGCCGCCACGGTTCCGTCCTTGTTGAAACTCTTCGAATGCCGGCTGACTCGATCACGGCGGAAAAATGTTCCCGCCACCAACGTCGGGACCATGCCGGTCGGCAACCCATCCGGATAATGGCTCCAGCGAACGACTTGATCAATGGATGGTCCCCCCGCTCGCGCCGTCCCCTCCGGCGGTTCGGCCGTGAAGGCCGCTGTCGAGCCGTCGTAGTGGGCATTGATGCCGGGAAGATCGCTCCGAATCTGATCGACTTGCCGCATGATCAGCAGCTTGTCCGACAAGGGCTTCAGCGGTTCCAAGACACCGTCAAAACCCTCGGTCTGCAGGGGAGCGGGAATGCCCAAGCCGAAGAAGACATTGAAAGCTCGGACCGGAACAACTCCCTGTGCTTCGGCGGCAACGGCTGCCGGAGTCAGCATCTCCTCCAACAAGGGAAGCCCGATCGTCACGGTCCCCAGGCCCTTGAGCATCATGCGGCGGCTAATGTGTCGTGCTGTCATTGGATCCCTTTTCTCCCATGGCAAAATTGGGGCGGCATTCTCCGCGGAAAACGCTCTTTCCCATCAAGGTTCGGTTTCTGATTCCGTGCGAATCTTACGCACCAAATCGCTGCTGACGATCGCCGTGATCAAATCGGCATAGGTGCCACCATTTTCCCAGCCCGCTCGATAAATCTCATGCAGCGAGCAGGAATCGGACTGGACGAGCGGACGCCCCACGGCGAACTGCGTCAACTTCAAGGTGATTGTCTGCCGAATCCGTTCACTTTCCGCGAGCAGGTCCATCAATTCGGCCGACGTCTGATACGCAATCGGTTCTTCCTGGTTGGGGAAGAGGATCTCGCCGTCGTCTCGCAGCATATTTCCATGCTCATCCTGCTCGTGGTATTCCCCAATGCCATTGAACTTCTCCAGCCCAAAGGCCAGTGGCTCGAAGCGGGCATGGCATCCGACGCAGGACGAATCGGCGAGACGTGCCTCGGCCAACCCACGTTGCGATAGTCCCTGAGTCGTGGGAGCCGGAGTGGTATCGACGCAAGGAGGTGGATCATCGACCCCGCTGGACAGGATGTCTTGCAGAACAAAGAGCCCCCGAGCGACCATGGAAGCTTCGTCGCCTCCCGACGTGAGCGCGGCTCCCTGAGTCAGCAGGCCTCCTCGCGCGGCAACGGATGTCAAGTCGTACTGAGTCAGGCCTTGGCTGCGAGCCCGAATCTCCTGAGCCGACAGGGCTCGTCCATGCACCGCGACTCGATGGTACGTCCCGTGCCAAGCTCGGTCCCGAGAGGTCTCGTTTCCCAAGGCCAGACGAAAGGTCTCGTCCCAACTCGAAAGATTTCCATCCACCGTTCCCCCGGCGACCTCCTCCCCGTCGATGTAAAGCGTTCCCGTCCCCGTGGACCCTCGGGTATAGGCGACATAGACCGTCTTTCGCGGAGCCACGACATCGCGAGGGCTCCGGATCGCTCGGTTCACGCCATTGGCATCCGTCGTCGAGGTGCGGAAGCGGATTTCATAGCGAGGGCCGTCTTGTCCGATGGTAAAGTTCCGGTTGCTCCCTCCGGAAGAGAGAGTGACGATGCGAGCCGGACCGGACTGCTGATCGTTATCCGGGGTGATCCAGGCCTCCAGTGTCGTTTCGTGCGATGACTTGATCGCCTCGATCAAACGCGCGGGGGCTTCCGGCGTGGCAATCAGCGTCGTTCCATGAACTCGCAGGCCATCGGGCTCCCAGGATACCGCTGAGGTATCCTCGATCTTCAGGTCGAGCGGTTCACCAGCCCCCGAACGATCACGGACGTGGTCTCCCGTCCCTTCGTCGAATTGGTAAAGGGCCAGCAAGGAGTCTTCACCGCCGCTACTCATGAAGGAGGGACGAGCCGCGATGGCCACCTTCCGCTCCACCGGACGCTCGGGCCAGGGCCCGGCCACCTGGTTGCGGAGAATCTCATCGACCGAGAGTGGCCGGTCGTAAATCGCGGCCAAGTGCAAAGTTCCCAGCCAAGGGCGATCGCCGGACGTTTCATTGGCCATCGCCAAGCGGAAACCCCCATCCCAATTGGAGAGTTCCCCCTCGACCTGCTGCCGGTGCGACTCGCGACCATTCACATAGACGATCGCGGTGCCAGAGGCGTCCCGGATATAGACGACATGAGTCAGCTCGCCGGCTGCCGACCCGGCGGCGGCACTGACCGACGGATTGCCACTGTCGTCGGTTTGGGTTGTTCGTAAGCGGACGTCAAAGCGGTCCTTGTCCTGACCCAACGTAAAATTTCGTTTCACAACTCCGTCGGAGAGCGAAAAAACTCGGGCCGGACCATCCTGCGACGCATTGGCGGGAGTAACCCAGGCTTCGATGGTCAACGCATTTGAGCCTTGAATCGCTTTCACCAAGGATTCGGGAGCCCGGTCGCTGACCAGCAGCGTCGGAGATCGAATCTCCAGCCCCCGGTCGCTCCATCGTACGGCGTTGGGATCCGCGATCTGTAAGTCAAGTGACTCATCGAGCCGGCTAGCGACCTCCCGCACGGTTTCGCCACTCCCCTCCGCAAATGTGTAGAGCGCCAGCAAGCCCTCGGCGGCCCGGCTGACCGACGTCGGGACGCTGACTCGGACAACGGCTGACTTCTGCTCGGTGCCTCGCGGCACGACTTCGCTCGGCTTCAGCCCGTAATGCTCGGCCAACCGAGGCGTGGCGAAGGTGACCTGAGCGTTCATTAAATCGGAAAGCGGACGGCGCTGATGCCAGGCAATGTACTCGAAAAATGCGAGAGTCTCGTCGCGCATGTCGGAGGCAAGTTGCCCGTTCCAACTCGGAAACCGCTCGGCGTTCGGCCGGAGGTTGTCGAGTTGGTCGAGGTTGACGCCGGCGGCGTAGTGCAGGTGGTCCTGGGCCAGGAGCACAGCAATCAGTGCATGCGCGTTGTCGCTGGTGGTGTAGCCGGCGTCGCGGTCGGGCACCGTGGAGCGGGCCTGGGC
>JBJHCD010000432.1:0-600 GCA_050485845.1 Pirellulaceae bacterium
CATCGCGAGAGACGAATGGCACACCCTGCCAGACGAGACACGGACGTTGGTGGCAGCAGTCACGGCCGGGATCAATCAGTATCTGGCGCAGGTCGGCGAAAACCTGCCTGTTGAATTCGACCTGTTGCGTTATCGGCCGGAGCCCTGGAGCCCCGTCGACTGCCTGGTGATCGAATGCGAGTTTCGCTGGTATCTGACGGGCCGATTCCCGGTACTCTGCATGCCGGAACTGGCGAAACGCGGACTGGGGGAAGGCCCGCTGTACCGCGAGTTTCTCTTGGGGGAGTGCGATGAGGAGTCCATTCTTCATCCGGGCGATTACCCGGCGTCACGCCGGCGCGACCTGGAACGCGCCGGGGCGTCCTGGGGGGCCACGGCGAACGATCCCCAAGGGGCGACCGGCAGCAACAACTGGGTCGCCGCCGGTTCCCGTACGACCACCGGAGCTCCACTGGTAGCCAGCGATCCGCACATCGCTTTCGAGGCAGTCTCGTGCTGGTACGAAGCCCACCTCTGCGGCGGATCCTTCCACGTGGCCGGCATGACCTACGCCGGAAAGCCGGCCATCATGTTCGGCCGCACGGAATGGGTGGCCTGGGG
>JBJHCD010000432.1:610-5620 GCA_050485845.1 Pirellulaceae bacterium
GGGCATCACGAATAATATTTGTTCGCTTCGCGATCTCTACCAGGAGAAGACCGATCCGCGGCACCCGGGCTGTTTCCTCTATGACGGTGTCTGGGAGCCGGCCCGGGAGATCACCGAGACCATCCGAGTTCGAGACGCTGATTCCGTGGTGAAGACCGTGGTCTTCTCCCGCCATGGCCCCCTCGTGGACTCGATCCTCCCCAGTCCGGCGGATCGTCTGGGTCCGGTCTCGCTCCAATGGTTGGGGATGCATGCCGGGGGGTGGTTGACCGCCCTGCTGGCGATGAATCGAGCGAACACGGTACAGGAATTTCGCGCAGCGCTGCGCCCTTGGCACGTGCCGACATTTTCGATGGTCTTCGCGGACGTGCAGGGGGACATTGGCTTTCATGCCGCGGGGCGGATCCCCGTTCGCACGCGCCCCGAGAGAGGCTTTCGCCGAGGTTGGGATCCCGAGGACCAGTGGCAGGGGCTGATCCCCTTCGAGGAAATGCCTGCGGTCGACAATCCCGCTCGGGGCTGGATCGCCACGGCCAACAATCGCGTGGCGGCTGACGATTTTCCCCATCCACTGGCGGGGACCTGGTCCAGTGGCTGGCGCGGCCTGCGGATCCGGCAATGGTTTGAACAGCACCCGCGGCTGGCCGAGTCCCACTTTGGCTCGATGCACCAGGACGCGGTGTCGCTCCGAGCGGCCACGTCGGTACCGGACTTACTTGGGGCCCTGGAAGGCGCGGTCGGCGAGGCACCTGGCGCCATGGAACGCGGAGCGAAGGTCCGCGTGGCGCCGGGGGACGCTGTGTGGAACGAGGCGCTGCGTGTTTTGGAGAGTTGGGACTATCGAGTTGAGCCGGCATCGGTAGCCGCCACGGTGTTCAACGTCTTCTTCACCAACTGGTGCCGGCGTGTCGCCCAGGCCCGTTTCGACGCGGAAACCGCCGAGTTCTTGATGAAGGGGATCGACGGCTGCGCGGCGCGGCTGCTGCGTGACGATCCGGCCGGTTGGTGGGAGGCGGGAGAACGCCTGGCCGGAATTCGCGCGGCCTTCCTGGAAACTCTCGAGTACCTGGCGGAGCGGTTTGGTGGCGAGCTATCCCAATGGAGCTGGGGGAAACTCCACCGCATGCCTCTGCGGCATGTTCTGTCCGGCCGGGGAGAGCTGGGGACGTTGCTGGATCACGGCGGTGTGGCCGTGTCCGGTGATATGAACACGGTCGGGAACACGGGGAGCGGTCCGGACTGGAGCGCCACCACCGGCGGCGGGTACCGCATGATCGCGGATCTGGGGAGTGCTCCCCCCCGGCTGCTCGCCGTGGACGCCCAGAGCCAGTCAGGTCACCCGGGAAGTCCCCACTACAGCGATCAGTTGGAGGACTGGCTGGCGGGCCGGTATCACGAACTGCCGCTGGTCCGCGCACCCCAAAGCGACTGGATACAGCAGATTCTTTCCCCCGCCTGAGAACCGGATAGCGCGGCGCGATCAGCCCCCGCCTCGCGTCCCGATCGAGTCCCTGATCGGAGAACCATGAACGTATCGGATACCGAACTCGAGCTGGAGGGTCCCCTAGGGAAGCTGCGTGTCGGTGTGCTTGTCGCCCTCAGCCTGGCGGCGAGCAGCGCCTACCTGACACGGCACTGTATCGCGGTCGCCAACACCACGATTCAGGCCGAACTGGGATTGAGTGTCGAGCAGATGGGTTGGATTCTGGGTTCGTTCTCGTTCGGTTATTTCATCTTTCAAGTTCCCGGCGGGTGGCTCGGCAATCGCATCGGCACGCGTGCCGCGTTTCCGCTGATCAGCGTGCTCTGGTCGCTAATGACGTTTGCCAGCTCCCTGGCCGGTTCCTTTGCGGTGCTGGCGGCGACGCGTGCCGCTTATGGTGCCGCCCAGGCGGGCATGGTTCCCCTGGCGGCACAAGTCATTCGCGACTGGTTCCGGGAGGACCAGCGGGGATTTTGCAGTGCGATGATGTCCGCCTCCATGTCGGCCGGTGGAGTCATGGCCATGGGGCTCACCGCCTGGCTCCTCGACCTCTATCCCTGGCGCGACGTATTTCGGCTGTACTCGGTGGTCGGCATCGTCTGGGCGATGGCGTTCTACGCCAGTTTCCGGACTCGCCCGGAACAGCACCCCTGGTTGCGGCCTCGTTCTCCCACCGGGCCGCTCCTCCCGGAGGAAACCGGAGCCACGGCGGATCAAGAGGCAAGCGGAGCTTCTGTCGGCGTCCCGCCTCCCTCCCGTTCGCTCACGTCCACTCGGGATCGGTCCGAGGAGCCGCCCCGGGCCCTCTCCGGCTCGGCCCTCGCCCTGCGTGTGGCGACCAATCGGACCTTGTGGGGTATCAACCTCCAGTCGTATTTTCGCTCGGCCGGATACGCTTTGCTTGTGACCTGGCTGCCCGCCTTTCTCGAATACCGCTTCGCCGCCGCCACGAGAGAGGCGGGGATGTTGGCGATGTTTCCCCTGGGGGGCGTCATCCTCGGTTCGTTGGTGGGGGGAGTCGCGGTCGACCGCGTGTTGACCGTGACGGGCAGCAAGTGGCTCAGCCGCGTCGGACTGGCGCTGCTCGGCCTGGGGACCTGTTCCATACTGACCTTCGCCGCCAGTTGGTCAGGTTCCGCTGCCAGCTTCGTGGCCCTGATCTCCGCGAGTGCCTTCATGTTGGGTTTTGCCAATCCTCCGGCCTGGGTTGCGACCATGGATGTTTCCGGCAGACATACGGCGGTCATTCTAGGTGTCATGAACATGGCCTCGACTGTCGGGGGGTTCTCGCTACCGGTCGTTCTCGGCTATGTGATCGGCGACATCCACAAGACGCAGGGGGACTGGAACCTCGTGATTTACCTTGTCACGGCGATCTATCTCGCGGGAACGCTCAGTTGGCTGCTGGTCGATCCCTTGGACACGGCCGACGCCGGTCGTCCGGCCTCAGCGGCCGCTGGCTGACGCCCGGAATTGTGAGGGACCCATGGAATACATGCCGCGTCGCCTTCATCGCGCTGAAGCGATTCGCTCCACCTGCTGCCCGTGCTGCCCGTGCTGGCCGTCAGATCGGACAGGTGTTGATGGCGGCGGTCGATCTCGGGAACGTGGTCTGGACTATCGAGTATCCAATGAGTATCAATCGCAATCCCAGGGAGATCGATTGGTTTGACACGGAGGAGACGATGTCCGCGCCGGGTCCGGGATGGGTCAACCAAATGGGACATCGATTTCGTACTTTTCCTCAATCGGGTATGACAGTGAGCATGCAAACATTCATGGGGACCATTTTTTGCCTTGTTGTCTGCCTGACTGGCTCGGCAGCCTACTCGGGCGGCTCTTCGAGGTCAGTCGATGGTAAGACTGGCCTGGAAATACGGGGTGATTCGATTGACGATCCAAAGGCAACGCCCATTCCCTTTCCTGGCAACCTCGAGCAACAGAAGCTAAGGGTTCGTTGGTCTCCGATCAAGACCGATGCACTCGGAAATGAACTGATCCTCTCTGGCAAATTGTTGCATGTCGACGAAGCCGACACGACAAAACCGCTCAGCAACCAGCCGTTTTCCATCTACCTTGCAAGACAGGTTGAGAAGCGTCTTGATTGGTCGAAGAAGGCGGTCTACGGCGAGACCATGATGGTCGACGGTTTCAGCGATGAGAATGGCAACTTCGTGGGATCGGCCGATCTTTTGGAAACAAACTTCTCTCTCGACGACGTTGGGAATGTGCAAGTCGCCATCGCGCCGGCGAGCATTGGTAGCAAAGGTCCAGAACTGTGGGTCTTCCGCCGAAACGACCAGCCTGCCATTCCATCAAGTGTTACGATGTTGGAACTGCCTCCGGCGCCGCAGATGGCACCAGCGACTTTCGAACTGAATCGTTTGCGTCGTTGGCCCGAAGACGATCTCGATGGAACTCAGTTGCTTCGGACTGCATTGTCCTTGCAACGAGCTGGCAAGGCCGCGGCACTGGGTGCAATCGACGCGTTCATCGAAGGCCGAATCGGCGATCGTAAATGGCGGGCCGGCGACTTAGATGACGAACGCGTGGTCGGAATGATTACCCACTTGGTATTCGAACCCAAAGATGGGAGCCCTCGGCCACCTCGTTACATTTGCCTCGTTGGCTTCGAGGGCAGAGTCGATAGCGAAGCTCTAATGAAACAGTGGCCTAATGGGTCCGTGATGTTTTCTGGCGTCGCCTAATCGAAGAAACGCGAACGAATCCCATCGCCTGGAACTCAGAGCTGCAGCGGTTCGATGCGAGACGCAGCAGCCCTAACTACCAAGGGCTCATCGACGCGGCGATGAACGCGATAGAGGCTCCTTGCGACGAGTAACATTTATACTTTCATCGGGGGTGACGCATCGCTGCATTTGGTGCGTCCCCGATGCTTTCCGCACTATTGTGATCGGTGGTTCCTGCTGAATGTCTTGCGGTTCATGGCGTTGGGGCTGTAGGCTGAGCCTGCTGCAATCGCCCATCCGCAGGCCGAAACACCACCATCCGGCGAACCAAACGGTCCACCGGAGACCTCGAAAGCGTTGCTGGTAGATGGTCGCTATTATCTGGCCGTCGGAGTACTCGCTCTGTTTCTGATCGCTAGAGTTCGTCCCTCGATTCTTTTGTACGTTAGTGACTTGTCGACCGTTCGGCCCAGTTTGTAGTGGCAGGCTTTCTGGATGCGGTTGAACTCGGTGGGGGACCGCGAATGAACACTAAGAAACGCTGATGGGAAAAATCGGTCGGCCGTGTTGCCAGGAGGAACTACTAACTCGTTGCTGGTTGGTGGTTGGCAACGCCCGCCGTGGTCGCGACGTTCGGTTCAAGCGGTCTTATTAGTGTCCCTGAGTGTTCATCAGCGGTGCCGTCGACAGGTTGGTTCCGAGACTGGCGCGCGTTGTCAAGGCGGGGGCTGTAAGATACCGGCGGCACTGTAGAATTCGAAGGGGGCGACTTCAATCGAGCAAGGCGACGCGAGCCACAACGGGCCGTCTGCCGATGGACGAGTGCGATGCCGATAC
>JBJHCD010000433.1:0-5612 GCA_050485845.1 Pirellulaceae bacterium
AAGCAGGAGAATCAGTGATTTCCGATCAGCCCCAGGAAAGTCCCATGTCGCGTCGTTCCCCCGGTCGAATCCTTCGCGAGGCGGTGGAGGAGGCCACGATCCAGGTACCGGGAGCACCCCATGCGCTGGCGGGCCGAATGATTGAGCGGATGGGATTCCATGCCATGTATCTGTCGGGGGCTGCTTTTTCCGCCGGCGTGCTGGGAATGCCCGACGTCGGGCTCTTCACACTCACCGAACTCGCTCAACAAACCGCCTACCTCGCTCGGACCTCTCGGCTTCCCATTCTGGTCGATGCCGACACGGGTTTCGGCGAGGCACTTCAGGTGGAGAGAACGATTGTCGAGCTGGAGGGGGCGGGAGCGGCGGCCATTCAACTGGAAGACCAACAGCTTCCCAAGCGCTGCGGCCATCTCTCTGGAAAGCAACTGATTGAAACCGAGGCGATGTGCGCGAAGATTCGAGCCGCCGTGGCCGCTCGCCGCGATCCAGACCTGGTGATTCTCGCCCGCACCGATGCCCGCGGCGTCTCGGGAATCGACGAAATGCTCGATCGAGCCCGAAAGTATATCGAGGCGGGTGCCGATTGGGTGTTTCCCGAGGCGCTCGAGACGAGGGAGGAATTTCAATTAGTCGGCGAAGCCCTCCCGGTGCCCCTGGTGGCCAACATGACCGAGTTCGGTCGCAGTCCGCTGTTGACGTTATCCGAGTTGGCTGAGCTGAACTACGCGGCTGTCCTGTACCCCGTCACGCTATTGCGGATTGCCATGCAGGCCATGCAGTCGGCATTGCGGATTCTCAGTGAAGAGGGGAGCCAGCAGCAACTGATAGAATACATGATGACTCGTGGAGAACTCTACGAGTTATTGGACTACGATGGTTTCGAGCAACGTGACCGGCAGTTCTTCGAGAAAGGATCGAACTGATGAATGCACCCGCCTACCATCCTGGACTGGAAGGAGTCATTGCCGGCGAGACGGCGATCAGCACCATCGAAGGAGGTCTGCGTTATCGAGGTTACGCGGTCGAGGAACTAGCAGACAAGGTTTCATTCGAACAAACCGCTTATCTCTTGCTGCATGAGGAACTCCCCAGCCCGAGCGAACTGACCGAATTTCGTCAGCGTCTTGCAGCCGTTTCGGTTCCCGACGAGGTTTTCACCACGCTTTCGCTCTTGCCTCTTCATAGTTCGCCCATGGACGTGATGCGAACGGCTTGCAGCATGCTCGCCCACTGGGATCCCGACGTGGGGGATTCCAGCGCGGAGGCGAATCTCCGGAAGTCCGAACGACTGGTGGCTCAGCTTCCCATCATCCTGGCCGGTTGGGCTCGAATTCAGAAGGGACACGCGCCGGTCGCCCCAAGTCCCGACCGGACATTGGCCGAAAACCTACTCGACATGCTCCACGATCGACCCTGCACTCCCGCGGCCGCTCGGGCGCTCGACGTCACGCTGGTGTTGTATGCGGAACACGAATTCAATGCCTCGACATTTACTGCTCGAGTGGTCACGTCCACGCTTTCCGATCTCCACTCGGCGATCACCGCTGCCATCGGAACGCTCAAGGGGCCACTTCATGGCGGGGCGAATGAGCGGGTGATGGAGATTCTGCAGAGCATTCCCTCCGCGGAGCAGGCGGAGGTCTGGGTGCGGGACGTGTTCGCTCGAAAAGAGCGAATCATGGGATTTGGGCATCGCGTCTACAAAACGGGGGATCCTCGCGCGGCCTATCTGAAGCCGTTCTGCCAGGCGCTGGCGGTCGAGTCGGATGAAGGGGAGTTGGAAGCGATAGCCGAGGTGGTGGAGCAGGCGGTCGTGAACGAAAAAGGATTGCATCCAAACCTCGACTGGCCCAGTGCTCGGCTCTATCATTACTTGGGTCTCCCCGTGCCGCTTTACACCCCGCTGTTCGTCGTGAGCCGAGTGACCGGCTGGTGTGCTCATGTTCTGGAGCAATCGGCCAACAATCGGCTGATCCGCCCCCGAGCGAATTACCATGGCCCCGGTCTACGGCAGATTCCGTAGGGGTAACCGTGCGTGCTCACTGCGAAAAGGTGTTCTCGCCCCAGCTCAGGACAGGAGGGGACCACGGATGAACGCTGACGGACGCTAATAGGCCGGCATTGACCGTGTGCCACGGACGAGGCAGTCCCTTTCACCCACCCATCGCCGACCAACCGTGGGCTTGTCCTGGCAACGTGCCTGGCCAATTCTTTCTAATCAGTGTTCGTCAGTGTACATTCGCGGTTCCCCACCGACGCCCACCGGCGGAAAGACAGTGGAATACCGAGTGATCCGATTGCCCTTTTGAACCACTCACTCCTTCACCTCATGCGATAGCCGAACTTCGGAAACTCCCTCTCCTTCGAGCACCTCCAGGGGAATCTCCCACACCACGCTCCCCACTTTGCAGATTCCGTCATCGTCCTGACAGTAGTAGTAGATAGAAGATAGCGTCAGCTGGTCACGCCCCTCTCCACGCACGGGAAGTGAAATCGTGAAGTCGGTTGTCGGGGGAGTGACCTCTTTGCGGCCGAGCTGCTCTCGGTGAACCGGTCCCGACTGGTCCTCGGCCTCCAGCCAGTAATGCTGTGAGGCCAGCGAGTTCATCTTCCATCCCTCGGGTAGCTCGATTCGAACCGCCAGCGTCACGGCTCCCTCGGTTGCCTGCACGGTCTGCCTTTCCAATCGATGAGGTGTTGTGCCGGAGAAATCGGGCTTGGGGGATTCGGGACGCCGAGGTGGAGTGAGCCCTTCAAAGGCCATCGTCCCCACTTGCCCCGATTCCAAGTCAATCGTGCGGATCAGGTGATTGTTGGTGTCGGCGACATACAGCTTGCCGTGAGCCATGGCCAACCCGGCCGGTTCGAAGAATTGAGCGGGATCGTCCGACGATCCCGACTCCCCCGTCCCCGCCAAAGTCGTCGTGCTTCCCGACTCGGCATCCACGACCTTGATCTTGTGATTGTACGTATCCGCTACGTACAACTTCCCATCGTGATAGACCACCTCCAAGGCATGCTGCAGCCGCACCTCCTCGCCTTCGCCATCGACATCCCCAAATTGAAAAAGGCGTCCATGGGGCAAATGGGCTGTTCCCACCACCGTTCGTACGGATTCCTTCGGATCGAACGGGACCGCTCGGATGGAACTCCCCTCGCTGTCGGCGACATATAGCCAAGTGCCGTCGGAACTAAGTCCACTGGGCTGCGCGAACGATGAAGCTCCCAGAGCAAACGGCTCGGCGGGAAGAAGCGGGCCATCCACAATGTCCTCGCGGCCATTCCCGGCATAGGGTCCGATTTCCGATTCGTCCAGGGGCATCTTCCAAATCTGATGAGGACCAGCCATGGCGATGTACAGTGCATCGTCGTGGACCCAAAGTGCCCAGGGACTGTTCAGCGCGGTCGTGTCGGGTGGGCCCACAAAGCGGTCGGGCAGTGGGTCTCCTTCCCGCAACCGCTCCATGCCAGGAAATGGCACCCGTCCCTGCCGGCCCGTGCCGGCGATCGTCGTTACGGTCTCTTGTGCCAAATCCACCTTGCGGAGCAAGTGATTTTCCGTGTCGGCAACATAGAGCGTATCGCCATGAAGGGCCAATCCCTGAGGATGGTCAAAAGTTGACTCGGCGAAATTCCCATCCTCTCGCCCCATCTGCCCACTGCCGATAATCGTGAGAACTTCGCCCGAGAGCGAGGTGATCACAATCCGATTGTGGTTGCTGTCGGTAATGAATAACCGACCCCCTTCTTCGTCTGCCAGGATCTTGCCAGGAAAACGCAGCGGAGTCGGCTCCTGATCGAACGCCAAGAGATCGAAGTGCAGCGGCGTTTCATCCAGCAGACCCTGCTCGCGGTAATAGGGGATCGCCCCCTTCAAAACACGATCGATGTCTTCGAATTGAAACTCACCCGGTTGCGCTCCAACAAACTTGCCTTCCGGATCAATCAAGACAATTGTCGGCCAACTGCGGACCCCCAACGTGTTCCAATAGACGTGGGCATGGTCGTTTACCACCGGATGCTCAATTTCGTAACGCAGAATTGCGGCCGCAATGTTCTCCGTGTCTTTCTCCGTTTCGAACTTCGCCGAGTGAACCCCGATTACCACCAGGTTGTTCGGATACGCTTGCTCCAGCTTCTTCAATTCAGGAAGGATGTGAATGCAGTTGATGCAGCAGTAAGTCCAGAAGTCGAGGATCACGAACTTGCCGTGCAAGTCGCTCAGCTTCAGTGGCTTGGTATTCAACCACTCCATCCCCTCCGGAAACTCCGGCATGTCAAGGCGACGCGCGAAAGGATTCTCACGAGGTTCCACCGGTTCTGCCTCCGGGGTCTGATCCGACAACTCGTCCTCCTCCCCTGCTTCTCGTTCTCCCCCTTCGTCTTCACGGATTGCCACTGGTTCCACGATCTCTTCGCGGTCGGCCACTGGTTCACTCACCGCTTCACGATCGGCGGCCGGTTCACCCGCGAATTCGCCGTCAACGGCCGGATCCCTCACGGACTCCTGATCAGCGACCGGTTCACGCACCAACTCTCCATTGGCGGCCACCGGTACCCCCAACTCGTTATCATTGACCGCGCCCTGCCCACAGCCACTCGTGGTCACCATTCCACCTAGAATCAGGATGCTCGCCCAAAGGCCCAACCAACCTCTCCATCCGTTCATCGACTCTCCCCTGGTCGCTATGGCTCGCGGTCGAGCCAACGTGGTCGCTGTAGTCGTTGGCACGACACTCCGCTTTATTTCGCCTAATCGGAAACTCTTCCGGCCCTGATCTGATCTTATCTTATCTCAGTGGGCAACCGTAGTGGAACGCCGGCCCTTCAACCTGACTTCGACTTCCCAGGCGGGTTAAAGCGGGTGGCTGGAGTTGAGGCGGGAGGGGGCGGCGGGCTGAGAGCCTGGAGTGGTGATTTGACCTGAAAGGTCTGGGCTATCTGGCCTCAACCAGGCTGAAATGGGAAGGAGATTCCCCGCTGTGTTTGTGAACTGCCTGGGTCCGACCCCGGCCTTGCGACACAGATCATGCCGGTCAATCAATCCTCGCCATAGGCGAGGTTCAGGGCCTCGGCCACCGACCGCAGACGCTTGTCCCGTGTCCACAATTGCGTCGACCCGCCCAAGGTCACCGCGGCCAGCAGGTGCGCATCCACGTAACCGATGCCCAGGCCCATCAGCGCGTTGCGTTCGATGAAAAACAGCACCTCCTCATCGCTGGCGACGGCCACTTGCGGCAAATCCTTGAGCAGCCGCAGCACTTCACTTCGGTTATGCAGGTTGCCGCAGGCCAGCTCACCGACCACGAAAGGGTGCATCAGCACCTGACTGAGGTTCAGCAACTCCGCGAGCGCCGCATCACCTGTGCGCAGGTGATCGACCCAGACCGAGGTATCAACCAGGATCATGCCGGATCGGACTGTCGGCGATGCACGGTCTCCAACTGCGGTTCACTGCCGCCCAGCCGCGCCAGCCGCCGGGCGCTCTCGCGCTCGATCAATGCGCGCAGCCCCTCCCGCACCAGAGCGGCCTTTTCGGTCATGCCGGTAATACGCTGGGCTTCGGCCAGCAACTGGTCATCGATGTTCAGGGTTGTACGCATGGGGAG